>CAZPCO010000043.1:0-13957 GCA_964585025.1 uncultured bacterium
AGCCTGCCAGGTGATGTTGCGAAAAGCCGGCCTCGATTCCGGAAACCATGAGTTCGAGAGTTACCTTGAACGGCAGTTGATAAGAGATTCTGAAGGGCGTTTCAATCTGATCAACAAGGTGTCTCAGGCGCTGTTCACCTGGCTGAAGGAACCATGATCATTTGTGCTGTAATTTGAAAACGCCGTCCCAGTCCGGGCCAGGTGGACGATCGTGCAGTTCGCGGCAACGGGTCAGATACATTTCTGCTGCCGAATCTTCCGGCAGGATATCAAGCAGGGCCTGAAACTGTTCGTAAGCCTCACGCCACTGGCGGTTCAGATAGCTGGTCAATGCTCTTTCCGACATCTCTGCCACCTTTTGATGAATTTCGGCGGCAGGATTATCATTGCGACCGAGCAGCTGGAAAATTTTGACACTCTTTTTGCGCCCCTTGACTGCGACCAGATCGAGGGGGCGAAAGATGAACGATCGGCCGGCGCCGGCAACCGTCGATTCGCTGACGATGATTTCAGAACCGTAGAGTTTGTTCAATCCTTCAAGGCGGCTGGCAAGATTGACGTTATCACCGATGGCTGTATAGTTAAAGCGGTCTGAAGAACCGAAATTGCCGATCAAGGAAATGCCTGTGTTGATACCGATTCTGGTTTTCAATGGATCGCGGTTCTCTTTTTGCCAGCGGTCATTCAGCCTTCGTATCGCTTCTTCGATTTCGATAGAGGCCATGCATGCATGTTCTGCCTGGCGTGAGTCTCGGGCCGGAGCGCCCCAGAAGGCCATTACCGAATCACCGATGTATTTGTCGATAGTGCCGCCATGCCGATGAATGATTGCTGCTATGCAGTCGAAGTATTCAGACAGCTGCTGCATGAGGTCCTGGGGAGGGACGCGCTCGGTAATTGAAGAAAACTCGCTGATATCTGTGAACATCAGGGTGATCTCTTCGGTCTGCGCCTGCAGTCTGGCTTCATTGCGTTCGTGAACCAGACCCTGAACGATTTCTGATGGGACGTATTTCATGAATGAACCCAGAGCTTTTTTCATTGAATCCATGGTTTCGCCCATCTGCTGAATTTCGGTAATCGGTGATTTCAGGTCGATGACACCGTCAAATTGCAGGTTTTGAATGCGACTGGCTTCGGCGGTTAGCTTTTTAATCGGGTCGGTAAGCTCGCGGGCGATGGCTGAGGTCAAAAAGCCGGCAATGATGAGAAGCCAGAATGAAAACAGCAATGTGGTTTCATGCACTCTGGCGATTGGCCCGATAAAGTCGTCTTCCGGCACTATAATTCCGAGAATCCAGTCGCGGCCGAATTTTTCAGGAAAGGGTCTGAATGAGGCAATATATCGGCTGCCTGCGTGATCGTAGGTGAAGCGGAACTGTCTGGAACCGATGAAACTGTCGATGGCCGTTTTAATTGCCCCGGACCTGAAACTTTCGCGGGTGGGCGAACGCGGGGTTCTGAGGTTGTTGCCCTTCTGGTCGGATTTTTCAGGGTAGGCAAGAACGTTGCCTTCGCTGTCAGCTATAAACGCAATGCCAGATTCGCCGATTTTCAGACTTTTGAGAAATTCTGCGAGTTCGTAAAGCCTGAAGTCGATGCCGACCGCGCCGACAAAGTTGCCGTCTGGCCCATAAACCGGGTGAGCGCAGGTTATTCCAGGCACCTGGTCGGTAAACAGACGGTATTCTCGGCTCCAGACTGTGGTTCCTTCTGATTTGGCCAGAATATACCATGGTCGTTCGCGCGGGTCGTATTCAATAAGTGAACTGCTGCGGGTAGCAACTATCTGCCAGTCTGCATCGCGATCGATTTCCATGACCCCGGAAGGCTCGCCGGTTCTCGAAATGATGCGGGTTGAATAAGTTCCATCGTCAAGGCGGCGCGACATGACAAAATTACCGTTTTCGTCGCCGAGATAGACTCCCGAAAACTGCGGGTAGATTTCCAGGGTTTCGAGACTGAGTGTTTCTACCAGTTCTGGCGACCGGCTGAAAGATTCCCCGCGTTCAATCATTTTTCGCAAAAGGGTGCCGGTTTTGCGAGCCGGGTCCAGATGGTTGCTGGTTTGTCTGATTACCGTTTCAGAAATCTGGTACAGCAGTTCGTCAGAAGTCTGCAGCATTATTTCGAGATTACTGCGATAACCATAGAAAACGATTCCGGCAACGATCAGTGAAAAAAGTGCCAGAAACGAAAAAAATACAACACCCTGCAGTCGATAGGTTCTGCTGTTCATGAAATTTCCTGTCTGATTTTAGCATGATTTTTTAAAAATGCGCAGCAATATCGCTTCTACTGCCAACCGGTTAATTTGTTGCCCAAAAAGTGGGGAGAAGGTATATTATCTGACGGTTTTCGGATAACAGAAGACAAGCCCGGAGGTCGCAAGGAATGTTAGATAACAAGACAATTGCCGCTGCAATGACGATTAAGCTGGATGCTGTGCTGCCGCCATACCCTGAATTTCTGCCAGGCATCAGGCGCGCTCCTGACCGTGGGTTCACCTTAAACCAGAAAGAAACGGAAACGGCATTGAAGAATGCCTTGCGTTACGTGCCGGAAGAGCTTCACGAAGCTCTGATACCTGAATTTCTCGACGAGCTAAAGACTCGTGGCCGTATTTACGGCTATCGTTTCAGGCCAGCCGGTAACCTGAAAGGGCAGCCGATCGACAGTTATCGGGGCAACTGCATCGAAGGCAAGGCTTTTCAGGTGATGATCGACAATAATCTCGATTTTGCCATCGCTCTGTATCCCTATGAGCTGGTGACTTACGGCGAAACCGGGCAAGTATGCCAGAACTGGATGCAATACCGTCTGATTAAAAGGTATCTCGAAGTCATGACCCAGGAGCAGACGCTGGTGGTCATGTCGGGGCATCCCCTCGGACTTTTCAGATCGCACCCCTCAGCGCCACGGGTAATAATGAGCCATGGTCTGATGATAGGAATGTTCGATAACCAGGCAGAATGGCATCGCGGCATGCAGCTTGGCGTGACCAACTATGGCCAGATGACCGCCGGCGGCTGGATGTATATCGGGCCGCAGGGGATCGTTCACGGAACTTTCAACACTATCCTCAATGCCGGCCGCATGAAACTCGGCATTGCCCAGGATGAAGACCTTGCCGGGCATCTGTTCGTATCGTCAGGACTTGGCGGCATGAGCGGTGCTCAGCCGAAGGCGGTTGAAATCGCCAACGGAGTCGGAATTATTGCCGAAGTCGATGAATCGAGAATCAAAACCCGTCATGAGCAGGGATGGGTAGCCAAGGTAACTGCAAGTCCGGCTGAGGCCTTTGAACTGGCGCACGAACATATGCGCGCCCGCCGCAGTACTTCGATCGCTTTTCACGGCAACATCGTCGATCTGCTGGAATATGCCGTTCAAAAGAATATTCCGATCGAGCTCCTCTCAGATCAGACTTCATGTCACGCAGTATATGACGGTGGCTACTGCCCGAAAGGTCTGACTTTTGCCGAGCGCACCGAAATGATTGCCAGAGATCCAAAGAAATTCAGAGAACTGGTCGACCTTTCCCTGAAAGCGCATTTCAAGGCAATCAAAGCTCTCTGTCAGCGTGGTACCTATTTTTTCGACTACGGCAACGCTTTTATGCGCTCAGTTTTTGATGCCGGAGTAAAAGAAATCTGCGCTAATGGCGAGAATCCGCGCGATGGCTTCATCTGGCCATCTTATGTTGAAGATATAATGGGGCCGATGCTTTTCGATTACGGCTATGGGCCGTTCCGATGGGTATGTCTCAGTGGCCGCAAGGAAGACCTGGCAAAAACCGACCAGGCGGCAATGGCATGTATCGACCCGACTCGTAGATCTCAGGATCGTGATAATTACGTCTGGATCAGAGACGCGGAAAAAAATGCCCTGGTAGTCGGCACTCAGGCACGAATTCTTTATCAGGATACCGAAGGCCGGGTAAAAATAGCCCTCAAGTTCAACGAAATGGTGCGTAACGGCGAAATTGGCCCGGTAATGCTTGGACGCGACCATCATGACACCGGCGGTACCGATTCACCTTATCGTGAAACCGCCAATGTCAAAGATGGCAGCAATATCATGGCCGAAATGGCTACCCATTGCTATGCCGGTAACGCTGCCAGAGGCATGAGTCTTATTTCGCTTCACAACGGCGGTGGGGTTGGCATCGGCAAATCGATCAACGGTGGCTTTGGGCTCGTTCTCGATGGAAGCCAGCGAGTCGATGAAATCATTCGCCAGGCCATGACCTGGGATGTCATGTGCGGCGTTTCGCGCCGCGCCTGGGGCCGCTGTGAAAATGCAGTCGAGGTGACTGCAGCCTTCAATCGCAATGGTGGCGGCAATCACGTCACCCTGCCTTTCGTTCCTGAAGAAGATGCGGTGCAAAAGGCTGTGGCCAGACTGTTTGCCGCTAAATAATTCAGACCACTTCGACTCCAGCGTCGATATCTGCCAGATGCCGGCATTGATACGTGCCGGCAATGGCGGACCCGGTGGTTTCATCGACCAGAACTTTCGAGCCAAGTCCATGCCGGCTGAGACTTTCGAGATGCGCCGCGCGGTTGACCAGACTGCCGATGACAGTGACATCCAGCATGCCGTGTTCTGAGCCAACACGCCCGCAGATAACCTCGCCAGTGCAGATTCCTACGCCGTTGTCTATTGTGAACCGGCCCTGTTGCCGCCGTTCATTATTGAATGCGGGCAGCGCGGCGCGCATTTCGAGCCCGGCTCTAACTGCGCTTTCGGCACAATTGGCATTTTCGCGGGCATAAAAAACCGCCTGAATTGCATCGCCGATCAGCTTGTCGATCATACCGCCGTTGCGCTCGATGATATCTGCCATCAGGCTGAAATAGTCGTTGAGCATGGCGACTATTTCTTCGGGCGGGTGATTTTCCGAGATGGAGGTGAAGCCGCGCAGGTCGGCGAACAGTATGCTGGCGCGAACCCTTGTGCCTTCAGGTTTTAAATATTCACCATCCGCCGATGAAATGGCGTCGAGAACATTTCTCGAAACCAGCTGACTCAGTTTTTCCTTTTCGTGCAGTTTTCGAGTGACCTGGTTGAAAGACTCGCCAAGAATGTCGAATTCATCGCCATTTCTGATCTGCAGAGAAAAGTTGAACCGCTGACCGCTCAATTCGTTAACTGCGCTTTCAAAGGCCGGCACTGGTCTGAGTAATACTCTGCTTAAACCGCGTGCCAGAACAAGGCTGCAGAGAACTGCCAGCAAAGAAAGCATTATCATGGCGCTGTCCCATGATAGAACGGTGTTCTCTCCTTCCGGTTCGGCAATTCCCATAATCCAGACATCACCATTAACAGCCGGCCCGGCACATATAAGGTTTGGAGATGGCGCATCGAGGTTGTTGATTCTGGCCGTATCCGCAAATGAAAAAAGGGCTTCTGCCAATGACCAGTCGGCAGCCGCGGCGACACGGTCGGCACTTCTGACTTTAAGGCTTTGATCGTCAAGACTGCGATGATTGTAAGAGTCGCGCAGGTAAATATTCATCTTGATGCGGTAGCCGTTTAACCAGTATTCCTGTTGGAACATGCCGGCTTTGATCATTTGCGCCAGATTGTAAAACCAGCATGAAGAGGTGGTCTGCATGATTGACAGACCTGGGATCGTATTTTGAGGGCTTTTCCAGAACGATGCAGTCAGTTGTTCTCGACGCGTACTCATCACATTGGTGATTCCGGCTTTTTCTTCTGCGAACACTTTTGATACTATTCTGGTGTCGAGCACATTATCGAGAAATCCCATCATATACTCGGTGCGATCCAGCATCTGCTTAATGCGTCCGGATGGCAGATGATCCATTGCACCCAGATGATAAAGAGTTTCCCGTGCATGACTGCCGAAGAATAGGTGCGGCGTTTCGGTGATCTTTTTGCGGCTGGTATTCGAACCGATTATGTCTTCGAGGTCCGGATGATAGATTGAATAAGTTTCAATGAGGTTCGAAAGCGTGTCTGACGACTGGCGCCCTTGGGTGACACCTTCTGGCTCGTAGAAACCGGTGATATCGTTGATTTTCTCCAGCTTTGTAAGGGGCATGGAAGCCATTATTCCAGAAAACAGATTGCGAAAAAGGATGTTGCGTGCCATCTGCAGCTGAATGGCCTGATCTTTCTGAAAAATGATATTTTGCATCCAGTTCAGGGTGTTTTCTGCTTCGAGGTGTCTGCGAGTATTCAGATAACAGATTCCCAGCCAGGTCGTGCCGCTCAGCGGCAAAAGAATGCCGGCGAAAAGACCTGCAGCTACAAGACGCTGAATGCTCTGCATTGTTCTGATCCGCCCGGTCTGTATACCTGCAAAAATCAATGAAGCTGCCAGGGCATAAAGCAGCAGGATGGTGTCGGCCGTTCGTGCCTTTCTGGAATAGTCTGACTGGTTTCTTCGGTCGGAAATCTTGATAGCCAGCGGCTTATTGCCTGCCTGGATATGTTTGAAGGCCAGTTTGCTGAACGATTCCGGAGTTTCTCCAATAAGGGCGACCCGACCTTCTTCTTCGATATATGCCGGCAGCATCTGGTTGGAGGTATGGCCAAAACTGTGTTGTAAAAGCTTGCTGCTGAAGTCACGACAGGTTGTTTTCAGCATGAAACGTGGGCTGAGGCTTGCTGTGGATACCATGACCAGGATAAACCGCTTTCCAAGATGGCCCCCCGCATCGGGCAGCGGAAAAAGGCTGACAAAGGTCATGGAGTTGGTATGAGTCGAAAAATGTTCTTTGGCAATGTTGAAGTTGGTAGAGAGAAAATCGAAGAACCCGGTAGCTCTACGGATTTCCGATTCATCAGCCAGCATCTTCAAACTGTCGGGAAGTGTCGAGGAACTCCATGCAAGCCGTCTGCCGATTTTATTGCCTGCCGAGACCAGATTGGACCGCATCGATTCATCATGCAGGGGTTGAAGAAAAGGCTTGCGAATCAGCCAGGCGCAGCCATCCTTCTCAGGAGCCATAACCATCAGAATATCTGGAAAGGCCCCGGTAAAGCGATAAAAGAGGTTTGAGAACGATGCCAGACCGGCTTCAGGATTGCTGAAATCGGGCATTTCCTTATAAAACGGATGGGCACGGTATTCTTTCAATCCGGCTTTTCCCTTGAAAATCCTGCTGATGAGCTGGTCACTGCTTTCGGCACTCAGCTTATCTCGGAGCCAGGTCTTCGGCGAGAGTGCCGTTGAATATTTCTGCAGCTCGATACTCAGTTTCTGACGTATTCTTGAGTTTTCAAGCTGCTTTTCCAGATCGATGGCGGCTGAGAAAATCAGTTTGCCTGCCAGTGCCGGCAGAACGATCAGCATCAGCCAGAGCCCGATAGAAGCCAGATTACTGCTGGTGAATCTGCTGCTGGTCATAGGCTCTGCTCCAATATTTCATAAACCTTAACCGGTTCAGCCTTGCCTTTAAGAGTGAGATTTCCCTGGAAATTCATCTGCAACTGGTCTTTAACTGCATCGGCAATTTTTCCATCGACCAGAATATGTGGTCGGTTATCGAAATGAGATTTCGCTTCAAGCCTGGCTGCCAGATTGACCGGATCGCCAATCAGGGTAAAATCTTTGCGGCTATGTCGGGCACCGATTTTGCCGCGTATGACGTTGCCGCAGGCAATGCCGGCGCCTATAATTATTTCCGGAAGCCCCAGGCTCAAAAGTTCCTGGTTCAGCGATGGGAGGGCAAGCAGGCATTGCCTTGCTGCCATACAGGCTGATAACTCAGGATTCCCGCATTTTTCTTTCGAGAAACTCAGCATGATAGCGTCGCCTATGTATTTATCGATCTGTCCGCCATGGCTTCTCAGGCATGGTTCCATGCTGCTGAAATACCTGTTGAGCAGGGTGACCGCCTTTTCGGCCGGAAGCTGTTCGATGATAGCTGCAAAGTGTCTGATATGAATGAATATGATAACGCGATATACCATGGATCCGGCTGAATCGTGCAGCAGCCTGGCTTCTTCTTCGATGCTTGTCGAGACTTCGTCTGAGATGAACCTTTGGAGTAGTCTTCTCTGCCGCATGCCTTCGGACATGCTGTTGAAGTGTTTTACGAGATGCCCAAGTTCGTTTTCAGCCTGATATCCGATGTTCGGGTATTTTCCTGATTCGAGAGCACTTACACCAGCGAGAAGCATGTTTATGGGTTTCAGAAATACGTCTGCGAGTATCGAACTGAGTATTGAAATCAGCAGCATCGCGTAAGGTATCAGCAGAAGTGCAGCGAGTTCGAACAGGCTTTCGTTCACCGCGGAGTTGCTGATCAGACAGCGCGATACCAGAATGAATGGCAGATCAGACATTGCTTTGGCGGCAAATATTGTGACCATTCCATGTGAGTCTGTCTGTTGCCAGCAGGCTTCCCGTTGACCTGAAGTCATGCGGGCTGCCGCTGAAAGAAGTTCGGGGTCCTTTCTGGCGCCGGATGGCCAGGCGAAGCTCAGATCCAGACCCGTTCCGTCATCATAGCAACGGAAGACTGCCGAGTGGGTGGTCTGCTCCCCATGTCTTTTCCAGGCCAGGTTGGCAGTATCCTGATCGAGAAGAAATCTTTCGACTGCATTTCTGGCGTTTTTGACCAGCAGAAGACCCGCTCGAATTTTTTCCTTTTCAGTTGGAAAGAGCAGGTGGAAGGAGATGCGGAAATAGTTTTTTTCAGCATTTCTCGACAGGTAGTATTCTCCGTCCTGGTTGCAGAATGAATCTCGATCCACCTCGTTGAAATGCTGTTCGAAAGCTTTCCATTTGACATATTCGGGAACCTTTGCTGCATTGTCAGCAAAGTCATCTGTCAAGAAGCCGGCAACCGAAAAAATATTGTACAGCTGACTGAAATGAATCTCTTTGACCATCTGCAGTTTGTTAAAATCATCGACCTGAATGTCGTTGCGGTCAGGCAGATGTTCCAGATAGATTCCATCGTTCCGCAGCAGCGCATATCCTTCGAACACTTTTCCTATGCGACTTTTGAGCTTAGTCTCAAGCTCTCTGGCAGAGTTCAGGTTCTGTTGCTGTAATTCAGAGACAAAACTCGATGTTATCTGGCGCTCACGCAGGTCATGATTGAGGATGTTCATTTCGATCATCTGCAGGTCGTTGACAAGATTCTGGGCCTGACTCGATATTATGACCCTGCCTATGTGAGCGGTGAACTGAGAAGCGCTGAAGAAAAATGCTGCGAATGGCATGATGGTCGCAGCGAGAATCGCAATCTTGAAACGCTGATGCAGGGGGGCAGGATACAGCGATTCTGCGAGGTATTGTCTGATGATCGCAAGGCCTGCAAAGATGAAGATGAGAAGCCCGAGATCGATAAGCAGGAGCCGTCGTTGCAGCAAGATTGTAGACGCATTGGGTAAGGTAGATACGACCAGATGTGGCAGCTGAGAGGGCTTCTGGCGTGCAGTACCATTGCTTATTGCAACATCATACCAGCTTTTTCCGGCATGGGAACCAACCCGGAGGGCTGTGGCTGGAATCGCCATGGCGAAGAAACTTCTTCCGTCGGCTGATTGAGCGAAGTGTCTGTCCGGCAAGGCAGGTAACATCGCATAATTTCGCCTGAGCTGCGGCGAAGTCGGCCGGCAGCGGGCATGCTTGAAGAGCGTTTTCGCTTCGATCGTATTCTCTGAAAAGACGATCAGAAAAGAAAACCTTGTCTGGTCAGAAATGCGGAGGAAAGAGTCGTAGACGATGAATAACCGGTCGGCCTTGCCCCGGTCAAAGAAGCCACTGCGAACCATGCCTGGTCTGGGTGCAACTTCCAGAAAATTTCCAAACACCGTTTTGCTGATCAGGTTGAACTTTTTGGTGCCTTCACTGGTTCTTGAGCTTTCTGGCAGGGTTAGATGAGTCAGAATGATTTCCAGAGAGCGGCGTCCCGGGTTTATCGAAGATTCTGGCCGGCTGTAGCTGCCACATTTTTTATTGCCCAGATGCAGGACCCCTGAGAATATTGGTGTTATCCCGTGATCACTGGTGAAACTGTCGCAAAGAAACCGGCTGATGCTTGCAGGTTCCAGGCCGGCCGGGCATGACTTTTCGCATTGCTTTTTCACCTCTGACATTGCCAGGCCAATCATGCTTTCAAGATTCAGATCCTGAACAAATGCCTCTGCTTCACTTTTCAATTTTGACGAATCTGCGAAAAAATCCTGTTTTGCCAAGGATTCGACATAGATTCCGGCTGCGAGTTTGCAGATAACTGCAGGAAAAACAAAGACAAATAACCAGAAAATCAGCATTCTATCTGCTTCGGGTTTGCCCGGAGCAATGATTTTTAGCGAATGGTGAGGCATCAGATTTCCTGCAGCTCGTGAATGATAACCGGTGTCGGTGAATCGGGCAGATCGACTGACAATGATACCACAATGGCCCGGTTTCCGATATGTCTGAGTGACTCTTCGTCAATGATAATGCAGGTGTTGTTGACAAATTTGCTGAATGATTCAAGTCTGGCCGCTGTTTGCAATGGTTCGCCCATTACGGCGGCTTCGAGCTTTCCTGTCTTTGAACCTGCTACGCCGGTAGTGACCATGCCACTGGCAATCCCAATGCCATTGTTGATGGTGAAAAGCCCCCGGGCAGCACGATCGGCGTTGAAAACCGCCAGTCGTTGCCGCATTTCCAGAGCGGCCTTGACGGCTCCGGTAGTTCTGTCTGAGTCGTTTTCAGTAAAAAATACGGCCTGTATGGCATCGCCGATCAATTTGTCGATGTGCCCCCCCTGTTCTTCGATTGCCGGGCACATCAGGGTAAAATAGTCGTTGAGCATCGCTACGACTTCTTCAGCTGCATAGTTTTCGCTGATTGTCGTGAAGCTTCTGATGTCGGAAAGCAGAATGGTGGCAATGCGCCGGCGTGGTTTGTCCAGGATGTTTTCTCCGACTTTTACAGCTTCTGCAGCCGTTCTGGAAACAAGCTGCAGCATCTTGCGGCGTTCGAACAGACTTTGCTTCATTTTGTTGATCGATGCTGCCAGCGAATCGAACTCGGCACCGGTCTGAAGATCAAGACTCCAGTCATATCGGTTGTTTTCAATTTCTCTGATTGCTTCAAGAAAGGGCGGTAAAGGCAGCAGGATCATTCGGGATATTCCGAGTGCAAGAGCTACGCAGCTGGCCAGGCCGATCATGGTCAGCACAATGGCGACAGGCATTTCTGAATGCTCTCCAGCCGGTGGGGTAATTCTGGCGACTGCAAATATCGATCGTTCCATCATGGTCTCTGTTACCATCAGGTGTGGCGGGTCAAGATGCAGGTTATTGATGTCGCTGGCATCTGAATTGCCGTAGAGGGCATCCGCGCTTTCTATGGATACTGCCGGCGGATTTTCGTTCAGAAATGAGTTGGAACGCCCCTTGAGCTTGCGCTCGAAAAATTCGCTGATCAGGAAAAAATCCATTTCGACCAGGTGCCTGTCAAGTGTGAACCGTCGTTCAAAAATACCTCTGGCGCTCAATTCATCGAGTATCTGAAGTGGCAGAACATGGTTGGTGACCAGGCAGAGCATGCCGACGATCTGTTGCCGCGACCAGAGAAAAAAAACCGCGAGAAGATCGCGTCTTGCCAACAGGGTGGCATCATTGAGCTCCCCGGGGGTGCTGAAAATATTATTAAAAAACTGCTGGTCGACTATTTCTTCCATAACGCCGCTGGCAAAATCAGCCAATTGCGAAACCTTCTGACGGCCGGCTTCTGAAAGATGCGAAAAGCCGCCCATCTGCAGAAGCACATATCTGAAAGGCCCGGCCAGAATGTTGGGGAGTTCGTTCTTTCTGAAGCGTTCTTTCGGATTCTGACCCCGGTAATATTCACGGTTGAGTTTTGCAGAATAGAGGTAAAAATTGTAGAAGTGATATCCGAATGGTGAACCTTTACCTTTGAAGAAAAAGCTGTCGACGTAATCGCCCCATTTTTGGGGTGACATCGTGGAAATCATCCTGCTGAGATAAAACATCAGCATCTGTTGGCGGTTGCGCTGCAGAATTATTGTGGTTTCACTCTGTCTGAGTCGCTGTCGCACCATCTCGATGATTCTCTGAGCTTTGATTTCACGGCTGGTTCTTGAGCTGGCGGCGCCGAGCCAGGCAAGCCCGGAAAGCGGCAGCAGCATGCTGACAAAAAAGGCCGCGGTAATTAGAGCGGTAAGACTGCTGCGCAGTTTGAGCTGGCCCAGACTGGTGCCGGCTGCTATCAGCAGTGATAAGGACACAAATACCATGATTGCCAGGTTTAAAAGGCTCACATGTCTTGCATGGCTTTGTCGGTTGGAACCAGTTTCCATCTTCAATTTTAATGCCATATTTCCTGATTTGTCGGTTGATTCCGGCCGTTTGAAAGCAGCGCGGAATATTTCCGGAAGCTTCATGAGCATCACCTGTTCGCCACCTTCTTCATAAAAGAACGGCAGCGTGTTTATTGTGGTTTTGCCAGGGCGGATGGAGATTTCTGCATCGGAAATTTCTGCACAAGCCTTTTTCAGAACTGGCAGCTGCTCTTGCATGCTGGCAAGAAACCCGGCAATGACATGGTTGCCGCTGCCCTTCACGCCAGGGGGGCGCATGCTTACAAGGTAAAGACGTTCACGATATCGACCTGAAAATGATGCAAGCAGGCTCCAGAAGTGGGTGTTGAAATGATCGAAGATTCCCAGAAATTCGTGGAAGAAAGGGAAGCGGGCAAAAGTTCTCAGTTCGTCCGGTTCATTCTCTATATAATTCGAGCGTTCATTGAGAAAGCCACACATCTCGGCAAATTCCTGATGATAGTTTTCTGGCGGCGGCGAACCAATGCTCTTTTCCTGCAGATAAAGCCCGCAATGTGCCGGTTCAGGGTGCAGCCCCGCCAGGAATACGGGCTTTATGCCGGTGTGGTTCTCGAGAAACCGGCTGAAAGAGGCGAGTTCATTTGAGTTGTAATCTTTAAATAACTGAAGAGCTGCGCCGAGCGGAGCTGAGGCCAATGTGCCGATATCATTTTCATGCAGGATTTTTCCATATGCGTATTCATACAGACCGATGTCCAACTGTTTGCGAAAAATGACAGCCGGCTGCAGACGGGCTTCAAGTTCTATTGCTCTGGTCATCAGCAGTTGCCTTTCGACCGAGACCCGCTGTTCTTGCTCCTGTTTGAAGGTTTTCATATACATATTGCGCCCGACCAGAGTCGGAATGAAAATGGCCACCAGCCAGAGCAGTATGGGCGCGATTTTCATGAACCGGCTGCGGGTAATGGAGAGAATTATCTTGTCAGATGATGATTTCATAGGTCCTTACCGGCTGTGCCTTGCCTTTGATGTCGATTTCGCCGTAAAATCTACAGGGGAATGAACCTTTTGCAGATTGCCAGGTCGTCTCGTCAATCAGGATATGAGCGTTATCATCAAAATGTGAGGCAGCTTCAAGACGGGCGGCGAGATTAACCCGGTCACCGATCACCGTATAATCGAGGCGACTTTGATACGAGCCTATTCTTCCTGATATGACTTCACCAGTTGATACCCCGCAGCCAATTACCACTTCGGGAAGTCCGGCCTCTCGTAGCGAGTGGTTCAGGCCTGAAAACCCTGATAGAATGCTGCTGGCCGCCCGGCAGGCACGTAGAGAACCTGAGTTGTCGTCATCATCTGAAAATATTGCCATGATGGCGTCACCGATATATTTGTCGATCTGCCCCCGATTGGCATTGATCCTGTCTTCAACAAACGGAAAATACGAGTTGAGAAGATTGAAAAGCTGATCTGGGGAAAGTGCAGTCAGAAGAGTATTGAAATGCCGGATATGAATGAAGACAATGCTGCGCTGCACCTTTTTGGATGCAGTTTCAATCTGATTGCTGCTTTCTGAGGCAATTGTTGCCACGGCTTCTCTGGAAATGAATCTTTCCAGGCGCTCGCGCTCTTTAACTTCCTGGTTCATCCGGTTGAACTCACCCGTC
>CAZPCO010000044.1:0-8130 GCA_964585025.1 uncultured bacterium
GCAAATCGAAAAACAACGTCATCACCCCCGACGAAATCGTCGAAAAATATGGTGCTGACACGCTGCGTGCCTTCATTCTCTTCCTGGGCACCTTTGAACTCGAAGTTTCCTGGTCTGACGAAGGGGTGCGCGGCATGAATCGTTTCATCAACCGCGTCTTCGACCTGATCAGCGAAAACCCGGGCGGCGACGAAAAGGCTTCGGGCAAAGAAGCCGACGATCTCAACCGCATCATACACCGCACCATCAAAGCGGTCAGCAATGATATCGACAATTTCAGCTTCAATACCGCGATCGCCCGTCTCATGGAACTCACCAACGCCATGGCCGATGCGGTCAAAAAAACCAGTCTGCCGAAAACCACCCTGTGGCGGGAAGTGGTGCAGAACATGCTGAAGCTCATGGCAACCATAGCCCCGTTCATGGCCGAAGAACTCTGGGAAACCATCGGCTGCAAAGGCTCGGTTCACCAGCAGAAATGGCCGACCTGGGACGAAAAGGCCCTGATCGAAGCGACTGTGACCCTGCCGGTGCAGGTTAACGGCAAACTGCGCGACCAGATCGAACTGCCGGCCGACATCGACGAAGCCGGAGCCCGTAAAGCTGCCGAAGCCAGCGAGAAGGTGCAGAAGTATCTCGAAGGTACGCAGATCATCAAGTTCATCTACGTTCCAAAGCGCATGATCAGCTTTGTCGTAAAATGAACTGACCGGCATTAAACAAAAATCCGTGACTTGCCAGCGTTGGCAGGTCACGGATTTTTTAGTCGATTCCAATGCCTGTTTTCTCTCCGGGCCGGTCTGTGATTTATCAGAAAAAGCTTTATTCATGCGGTTGTCAACAACTATGATTTTTTGCCGGCATCAACCAGAAATGGGAAGAGAAAGCATTTGAAATGCGAAGTCCCCGCAGTTGCGGGGACTTCTGATTTAGAACAGGAAAACTACGAGATGATGCAGGTCAGTCAAGCCGACAAAAGCCTTACTGCGCACCTCCTTTCGTTCACTTCACAAGATTGTCGAAATTGTCCCTGAGCCTCGGTTCCTGAGCCTGTCGAAGGAACCGAAGGGTGGTCCCGCTTCGACTCAGCTCAGCGACCGATATTCTCTGAATTCAGGCGGCAGTCTTCACCGCTTCTGGTTCTGATTCAGTCTTTTTGTTCTCGATTACAATTACCTGCGCCTTGATCACGAAGCCGAGAAAACCATCCTTAACAGCATCCTGCTGGGGTTTCGGCTGGTAATGATAGAGCCACATTTTGGCTTTGGTCTTCTCGGGCAGACCGTTGAGATCATCATAATGCGCATGCACGCCAGACTTGAACGGTGCAGTTTCGCAGTCGTGCAGGATCAGATCGGCCTGATCATAGAACTTGCGCATCTGGTAAGGAGCGAACTGGGTGTCGGTGGTGAGAAAAGTGCGATGCTCGGAACCGACTTCCTGAATCATCAGGCCATAACTGTGCTGTATCTGCATACCACTGACGACATGCACAGTCTGAACCGGCGTAAAGCGAATGTTTTCCCATATGAATGAGTTGTTGATACGCACCGGGTGGCATTCGAAGTAGTCGGTAAGGTTGGCGATCTTGCCTTCCAGAGTTTCCAGACCACCACGCAGGCTCTTGTTCCACAGGTCAGACATCAGCGACTGGATACCGAACAGTTTCGGTCTCGGGAATGCCGGGTTGAAGTAGGTCACCAGAGCCAGCCATTCCAGCGAACCGATATGGTCGGCATGCAGATGCGAAATGTAGACACCGTCAATCTCTTTGCCGAGGTTGCCGTTATTGATACCGAGCTCTTCGAGTGCAAACTGGGCATGAGTACCGCAGTCGATCAGCAGCTTTTTGCCTGAGGAAGCGATTACCAGCGCATTAGACTGGTAGTATTCGCGAGTAGTGAAAGCACTGCCAACGCCGATGAATTGAATCTTATACATGATGGACTCCTTGTTAATTTTTGCTGCCAGGCAGCAACAGAAACCTGTCTACACAAACCCTTCGGTTCATTCTCCTGCAAGCCGGCTGGCGCCGACCCACCTGGAACGACAGAAAAGCTTCTGTAGAACTGAAAGAAGAACCCAGACAAGGTTTCCGGGAGCCGACATCATAGATCAGACCGATCAAAGTTAAGCGACAGACCAGGCCGCTGAGGTTATCAGACTTTGCGTGAACTGCCGGAACAATTGGTCAGGGCGAGCACGATATCGTCACGGTTACACGTGAAACATAAAAGCAAGTTGCATGCCAAATTGAAAACCCATGCTGAAAATTATGAGCAAAGAAGCCATGAAAAGCCTATTATGGCAATCAACAATCATCCGATAATGAAGTCAGATCGATCAAGACAGCAGACTACATTGCAATGGCTGTTTTTATCAGCACTCAGGGGCTGTTCTATGTACACAGCCACAGAAATATTCCCCTTGCGAAGCTGCGTCATAATTGCCACAGGTGTAACATTCACGACCGGTTAAACATAAAAAAGCTTAGTAATCTCATTGACGAACAGTCGAAAATTTTAGTGCTATAATCAGACTGCTGGCATGCACAATCATCCGGAAGAATTACGAAAGGCTGTAACATGGAACGCAAAGAATTTGAGCAGGTTCTGAAACGGGCTCTTGAACTGCAGAACGTTAAACAGACCAGCCGCGAAAGAGAAAATTTCAACCTCGAAGATTTGCATTCAGCAGCGGCACGCCTGGGCATAAACCCAGAAATTTTAGAGCAGGCCCTTAAAGACACACAAAAGCAGTATCGAAAATATCATCTTTCTGCCTCCCCCGACCATGCACGGGAAGAATTCATCAAACACTTTCTACTGAATGACAATACCAGCAATCAACAGTTTCCTGCTCTGCGAATCGACCACGAATTTATCCGGAACAATCCTTCCGGCCCGATCCGGGTCATCAACCCGATAGTAAAAGAGACCGATGCTTTTGTTGATTTTTCTTCCGCCGCTGATGGCGGCACCATCGTTTCATGGAAAGCCAACGTCAGACTGCCAATGATAAACCAGCTTCTCATTCTGCTCTGGCCGCTTCTTTTTCTGATTCCAATGAGTGTCGGGCCCATAATGAACGGTGTTTTTCCGACCGAAATCATTCCAATTGCCTGTATTTTCTTTTTTACTTCATTACTGATGAACAAGATTTCGAAACATAACCTTGGCAGAATGGAAACCGCGCTGGAAAATTACTTTCAGAGCTATCAGACTCTCGATGACATCGAAGCCAGAAAAAAACTGAAAAGTGAGCTGAAACACCTCAGAGAGAAAGAAAAAGACATGCCCCTCGATACGACCTTGTCATCACCCATTCCTGAACTGAGCGATCACGAAGCTGAAAATGATGCCATTGCAAAGCCGGGCCTCTCAAGCAACAGCGAAAGAGACTGAATTTTTATCTCTACCGTTGCGCAAACCAAACTCGTCTCAAAATGTTACCAGTCATTAAAGCCTGTTGAAAAGCCAGAACTTGCAGCCAAGGTACCGCCCCGCAATTGAAAATTCGCCGGATTCGATGTAAAGCTTTGTAAAATCAGCAGAGTACCATTGACGCTTAGACCTGAGGTTCTTATAATCAGGATTATGAAAAATCTAATCATCGCCTGTCTTTTAACCATCAGTGTTCTAACCATCGGCTGCGGCGGCGGTGGCGGCAGCAGCACGACTCCGGCAGGCAATACCGTCACTCCGACCATTGCCAGTGTGGTTACCGAGAACCTCACTTCATCGACGGTTGCGACTATCACCGGCAGCGGTTTTGGTTCACCTCTCACCACCAGCTATGTAACCTATGATGGCCAGAAATACAACTCACCACCTGGATCGACACGCAGATTCTGATCACCGTTCCTTTCGCCGCCGCCGACCCGCAGAAATTCCGAGTTGTCGTCGGCAACGTGACCTCGAATATACCGGTCAATACCAGCAACAACATGAAGATTTACAATATCACCCCATCGAGCGGCAATCCCGGCACCGTTGTCACCATCAGTGGTTTGGGATTCGGAGCCTCCCAGGTTTTAGGCGCTTATGTCACCTTCTATGACCTGGCGCAGCAGAGCAATTACTTCACGGCAACCGTTACGTCCTGGTCTGACAGCAGCATTACCTGCATTGTTCCGGCCAACATAACGCTTTCTCAGCCAAACTCGAGCCAGGTCGGCGTCACCGTCTGGAAAAGCAGCACTACTTACGTCAGCAGCTTCTTCAACCTGATGCTGCCTCAGATAACCCAAATCGACCCGTCTTCAGACAACGTTGGAGCAACAATTTCAATCACTGGTTCAGGCTTCGGCAACACCCAGAGCAGCAATTACATCAGAATAGGTGGGAGCAATGCGACAGTAGTGAGCTGGAACGACTATCTGATACGAGCACGCGTACCAGATTTCAGCAGTGCCGGGCAGAAGTCCGTCGAATTGATAATTAACAACAAAACCTTCACCAATAATAGCTCCTATTTTACTTTTGCTTTCCCGACAGTTGGCCAGAGTTACGCTACCACCAACCCGGTTGCCCAAAACTCGATTTTCTCAATTACTGGAACTGGTTTTGGTATCAACGATGACTTCCAGGGAACTGGTGCAACCACAAGATCCTTAATAATTTCAGGTAACGGGGTTTTTGCTACGGTCAATTCATTCATTACCTGGAACGACAATTTGATTCAGTTTTCCTGGCCAATCGAAAATACTTTGGGCACCAAAACAGTGTCAGTCACTCTGACCATAGGAAACAACTTCACTCACACCGTAACCAATATCACTGCCGAATAGATGACGAATGCCGACAAAAACGCTGCAGGGAGCGGCTTTTGACCGCTCCCTGCAGTGTTTTTAAGAAGCTTAATCAACCAAAAATGCTGTCCCAGGCATCTTCGATTGCATCGCCAATGTCTTCAAACGAATCCAGTAAAGCCGTGACAACCTCCTGGCACTTACTCAAAGCCGATTCTGCACCTTTTTCGAGGGTTTCTGCACTTGTTTTCGAGAAATCACCGATCTGACTGGCAGTTTCCGCGATTTGCTTGCCCGATATGACAGCAACGTCTCTCACTTTGTTGGCGGCATCGGTGGCTGTGCCTGCTACCTTTTCCCCAACCTTGATCGCAGTGTCTTTCATGATGGCCGCAAATCGCCCGGCAATGTCACCTATCTGACTGATCACCTTTTCGTAAAGCACATCGACGATAGTTCTGGTGATATCAGGAGTCTGTCTGACATCGATTTTTGGTATCGGAACGGTGAACCCCTGACCAACGATTACACAACGTACGTCGAGGCCGGGAATGATTCCCTTACAAATATCATCGAAAGAACCTTTCAACGACATCCCGTCGAGTCGGAAAATCCCATTTTGCAGAGCGCCAATAATGACATCGAGATAAGGAATCGTGTTGACAGCGGACAGAACTTTCTCCTGAACTTCGTTCAGATATAAACCCTGCACGGAGCCTTTCAACTCAAGCCCTCCGAGCGAAAACACATTTGAAAGCCCACTGCTGGCTTCAAGAACGATCGCCATCACATTACCGAGTTTGCCGACAATGGTGATGTTCATCTTGTCACTGCGCAATTCCTGGGTGTATTCCAGATAGGCACCACAGATGTTGATTGCACCGTTAATGAAGCACTGTTGTTTCAGAATACTTGAGGAATCAGGAGCCAGCTCATACTGCATCATAAAGACGGGGCAATCGTCATCCGTTCCATTTTTATTATCAGGCCCGGCGCCAGTCAAAGTTATCGGACCCAGGTCGATCTTTTTTATCGCAGCATAGGCGTATATTCCTGTTGTAGGATAGATCCTGACCTTGACCTCGCCTAAGTTCTGACCGCCGATATCGAGCTGACCCGAAGCAATGATGCCGCGATCGAGCCCAAGCGCCGGGTTAGTAATCTGCGAGATCATGATGTAAACGTCTTTGAGCTTAATGAAGTCGAGCGGAAGATCGGGTTGCGGGGTATCGACCCCGGTTTGAGCCAACGCGGCCCGATGCAGGAAAGTGTAAAAAACTATAATGTCGTTGAGGGTCCACTGGGGGGTTTTTGCACTGAGGGCTGCGATACCCAGCGGAGACGTGGGCGAGATAGCCCCCGCCAGCTCAAGGCGCTTGCCGTAATCGAAGACACCCTTGAGGCCCAGATAGGGCGCGGATCCACCCAACCCCCCCGCCAGAACCATTTCCTTCACCGTCAGCCCTGGAACTCCCATGGGATTTTTCCATTCACCCGGGATCAGAGCCGACAAATTGACTCCCTGTTTCAAGCAGGTTGCCTTTGAGAAAGGAACATCCATGCGTACCGGCAGATCGAACTCGATGCTGCTCGACAGTCTGAGCTGCAGTTCCCCGAGAAGAGCTATACCACCAAGGTGAAGCTCAAGCCCCGGTTTGCTCAGTTTCAGACCCGGAAGCAAATTTCCGATGATATAGGAGGTATTGAAATCAATGACGCACTTGTATCTTTCGCTCTCATCGAGCGGTTTAACTGCGTATGCCAGTGCAGTTTTAACGTCGGTGAGGTAGATTTCCAGAATTTCTGACAGCACCGGAACCGAGTGAAACGGAATACCGAAAATCGCGGCGGTCTTTTCCGCAAACTTCAGTTCGCCGTCATCGACACCGGTTTTGCTTTTCCAAAGGGATTGAACATCGGGAGGAAGATCCTTAAATTCCCAGGAGTGTGCTTTCGGAGCATATGCAACTGCCGCACCTGTAAAGATCATTGTATCAAGGGGTTCTTTTTCGAAAATGCCAACCTTGCTCTTCAGTTCATCAGCACTGGTGAATACAGCCAGCGCACAACGAACTCCCTCTTTTTTGTCTTCGCGTGCCAAAGCGACAAAGTCACCCTCGACTTCGCCGAATTCCTCGAAATTAACCTTTGTTTGTCCGAGCAGGGCACACCATGTTGAACCACTGATGAATTTAGGATTGGTAAGCGGCGCTCCCTTTACGCAGGCAGCGTTTTCCAGGCCTGGAAAATCTTCGAGTTTTGCGTCTTTTCCGGCCTTTTCAAATTTTTCGCGTGCCGACCTGAACGCCGAGAATTCACTGGCCTTCGGAGTCTCGACTGATGCCGCCGATGCCTCGGTCGCCGGGCCACCGGTCAGCTGGTCTTTTTCGGGTGTTCCCAGGGTCTGGGATTTCTGATCGCGAATTTCTGCAAAATCGGCCGTGATCGAAGCTATTTCACCCGCCTTGGCATCAGCCTGATTCGATGGTCTCGACTCTTTGGCGGCCTGAGAAATTTTGGGAAATTCCTTGCCGAACTGCACGAGACTGTCCTGTTCGATCTGCGGTTGCTGATCCTGAACAAGCGAGTCTTTCATGCCTTCAAATACATCTTTATGCACATCGTCAGGCGTCATGCCTTTGAGAACCCAGGCTTCCTGACTCGGAATAGGAACCAGGCCTATGGAATGAAATCCGGCTTGATCGGCCCGGCCAACGATGCCTCGAAACAACAACCCACTCGTCGATGTCATAAACGAGTTCGTCGCTCCGGCAGGTGTTTTTGGTCGTGTCCATCTTTCCTCGCGCGAGGTAGCCGAGTCAAGTCGGTTCTCTTTGCCCAGGAATTTCATGAAGACGGGCGCAAAGTCAATCACGAAACCGGGCCCCCAAAGGCACCCCCAGCCCCCAATGGCCATTTCATGACCATTATTGATGCATTTTTCCCAGGCGTTTTTCCCATCCTCGGCACATGGCTT
This sequence comes from uncultured bacterium, assembly GCA_964585025.1. Classification (GTDB taxonomy): domain Bacteria; phylum Muiribacteriota; class Ozemobacteria; order Ozemobacterales; family Ozemobacteraceae; genus Rifleibacterium. The sequence continues at coordinate 7,728 of CAZPCO010000044.1, forward strand.
GAAAAAAGGCCCTTCTTTTAAATCTTTTCGATTTGAGAATCGACTGAAAATAGGTTGAATACCTACCAGCCGATATGTATCACAACGGTAGACAACCCCGGCGAGGTATCCATCAGGGTCCGGGGCCATCAGCTCAAAAGGGGTTCCGCCTGAGACACCCTGCAAACCATAGTTGTAATTCGCGCTCAGAAAGGTTCCGGGCACAATTCCGTCCGGGTCATTGGCAGCCCTGGTGACTGCGAACAGCGACAGACCAGCCGCCCCGGTGTTGCGCCAGACGACCTGCGACGACCGGCCCGGTTTTACCTGATCGGCCTTCACGCAACGCAGCGTTGCCAGCAAATCATCAGGAGACTTATTACCCATTGCGGCGACCATCCCCATTGCGACATACCCGGGCTCG
>CAZPCO010000044.1:8140-9818 GCA_964585025.1 uncultured bacterium
TCCAGAGTGACACCTGTGGTTTTTTCGTATCTGTTTCGTGCCAATACAGCTCGAGTTTTTTCGGTTTTCGCAACAAGTCGGAACTCGGGACATCTTCGATGACCAGTGCGGGAGCTTTTGCCATGTCGGTGCCGATGACCATGATATCGCCAAAAAAGACCCAACCGGGCGGCAGGCCTGGTCGCCCAATGGCAATGCCGTCATAGGTCTTTCCCACGCCTAACACTGATTTGTGATCTCTCTGGTAGGCGCACTTCAGACCAGCCTTCGATCGAAAGGTTGAAAACGGCAACGCTGCGGGCGGCGGCTGGATCTTGCAGACCAATCCGACCGGTTCTTTGCTCGTCGCACGCACCTGGCCATCGACTACGGTAAGATACTTGCCGTTGCAGGCCCGGAAAAACACAGTCTCACCTTCGCCATCGCTTACATCGAAAGTCCCGTAGGCATCCAGGGCTACAAGCCCTGACTTCACAGGATTTGCAGGGTTGAGAGTATCGACGACAAGATAACTGCCGTTGTCAGCCTGCAGGGAAACCTTTCCGCCGCCCTTGCTGATAACCTGAAATCGTTCGAGCGGCCCGACTCCGGCCGCGTCGGCAACGAGAGCATTGGCGAGTTCGGCCCGTGCCGAGAAGTATTTATTGGAAACCTTGTCGAGCAATGCAATCAGCTGCCCATCCTGCAGTCTTGCGGAAACGGATGCGGTCACACCTTCCGAAGTGGCCGTGGTTTTAGCAACTTTGACCGACATTTTGAATTTCCTGGTTGAATCAGTCTGCCCTTTCTGCGAAGTTTTCAGGGAAGTATTCTTCGCAGGCCCGGGGTTTCTACGAAAGTCGGAAAATAGACCGCCGCCCCAGGAAACATCTGTTAAAAGTAACAAAAACATAAACAAACAAACAAAGAAAGCTCGATGGTGTCTCAAAAAAGAACTCCTTTAAAGGGCTATTGTGTACAACAGCTTGCGCCGTTGCAATACTGGTTTTTGATCTTCTCTGGATTTGTAAATACGAATTTTCAGTTTTCACTACGAAAATATCACACAAATTTTTCACTGTCAAAAAGACACCTTGCCAACAATTCGATTCAATTCAAGAAAATTGCCGGTCTTGAGATTGCTGACTGGACTAAATTATCAAACCAGATGATATTCGTCTTGTCTTGGGTGGTTTTTGCTATTATCCTTATGACATATAAAAAACAGAGGGTGGTCGATGGAATCGAAAGTTCGTGAATACCCGAAGGGTTCGATCGTTTTCAGGCGTGGAGAGCCAGGCAACACGGCTTTCATACTTACCGAAGGCACCGTTGAAATTTCGGTCACCGAAGGCAAGAACAAGACCGTTCTCGGTGTTCTAAAGCCAGTTGCGGTCTTCGGTGAGATGGCTCTGCTGCTCAAAAACCAGCAGCGTACGGCTACGGCAACAACTCTCACCGATGCAAAACTGGCCGAAATATCACGCAAGAACTTTGACGATTTTTTCAATCAGGCACCCAAGCTTATTTCAGCCGTTCTGCGCACTATGGTCGAGCGCCTCGAGCAGACCAATTCAAGAGTCACTCAGAACCCCGAAATCTATACGATCATCGTCGAAACCATCGAGCTGCTGATCAGACATGAGCAATACACCCGGATCCGATACAACCTGCTGCTTGACTGTATCTGCAATTCTTA
>CAZPCO010000044.1:9828-13800 GCA_964585025.1 uncultured bacterium
TCATTGATCGCGAAATCGCTGAATTTCATGGTGACGCTTGGCCTCATCGAAATGCACATCGACAGTCACAGCAATATGAAATATATCAATGTGATCAAACCAACTGATTTCATTGACCGGGCGCGGCAGATACAAAAAACCTACGCCAAAATCGGCGGTTCACCCGATTCAGTAATCGGCTGAGCTAGAGCTGACCCGGGTCGGGCGGCAGCGAGGCGGCATAGACTTCCAGAGCACTGCGCAGGTCAGAGAACGACTCCGGCAGCATGCCGGCAAGCTTTCTGACGACCATGGCATTGTAGGGGCGAGCCAGAAACAGCTCTGACATCAGATCGACTACCGTTTCGTTATCGTTTTCGAGCACCTTAAGCTGAATCATCGCATTGTAAAGATTCATCGATGGTTCGCCGAGAACATGCAGTTTCTGCATCATCAACTCGGCACCGCTGCCGCGCAACGACCGGCAAAGATCGACACAACCCTCGAGCAGAGCTGCATACAGGTTTTTGGCCCGTTCACCATAGTCGGTGGCCCGGTCGAGATTGCCGTTTTTCAGGGCAAGGCGGTAAGCATCCAGGACATCGGCCAGCACCGTTGAATTATCGGTGAGACAAATTTCAATCAGAGCGGCTGCCCGTTCGGTTTCGCCTTCAAGAGCCAGCATCGAGGCGAGCAGACGACGAACCTGATAAGACGACGGATAACGCCGATTCTTTTCTTCGAGCAACCAGACCATTTTCTGCCGATTTCCGCCGACGATTGCCATTTCTTTGATGATCAAAGCCAGTTCCGGGGCATTGAGCAGAGTAGGCCCATGCTGACGGGTTTTCAGCTGCATGCTGGTTTTTCGGGCGACAGCAAGCGGCAGCGGATGATCTGCATGCAACATCGGCGGCTGAATACGCAAAAGCTGACCCAGGGCATAACAGCCTGAAAGCACCGATAATGGCTCAGGAACAAGCAGCATACGGTTCAAAGTTGCGACAATATCGAGTTGCCCGAGCAAAAAGAGATTTTTTGCCGCGGCCCCGCGCACTCTTGGAGCCATATCCCTGAGAGCTCCGGTAAAATAAGCCACAGCTTCGCCGCCACAAACGAGCATTGCCGAAATCATGTTTGCTCTGACCCGCGAATCGGCGTGGTCATTGAAACGCGAGTAAACAAGAAGCCTGTTGCAGCCACATTTACCAAGAGCGGTAAGCAGCGAGGCAATGACATGTGGATGATGTTCATTTTCGAGTGCATGGATCACCAGGTCTTCTGCCGGTCTGCCGACCAGGCCGCAGAGAACGGCACATTGACTGCGTCTGAAAGCATCTGTCGACTTCAGAAGTCGCGTGAACCATGGCAGAAGAGTGTCATGCAGTCTTAGGTTGCCACGCGCCTGGGGGAGCAGCTTTCTCAGACTCAGAATCATCTGTCTGATAACATCGCCACTCTTTTCGCTGTCGAAGCGACCAGCCAGCAGCGGAATCGCCGTCTCGGGCGAAATATTGCCCAGAGCGGTTGCAGCGGCAGCACGGTGCTGTCTCGATTCACTGACGATATGGCGTTCAAGAAGGCGCAGTGCTTTCATCGACCCGGTGTGCCAGGCAAGTTGAGCCGCAAGACAGGCAACCACCGGATCTTCGCGACGCATGGCCTCGCGAAAAAGTTCGGCACGCGCTTCAACCGGTGCGGCAAAACTATCGGCAGCCAGCAGAGCCGCCTGAGCCAGGCCGCTGTCTTCACTGGCTGCATAATTGGCAATGATCGGCCAGGCTTCTTCGCGGCCGGTTCCGGCGGCAAGCGGAAGCAGCCAGGCTTTGCGCTGCGGATCGGCAGCTTCTTTTAGAAGAGAAAGAATGAGCAGATATACCCGGCTGCCGCCGCAGGCAAGAAGGGCCCGCGCCGCTTCGAGAGCAACACGCTTTTCTGCCGACCTCGCCAGCAGCAGCACCTGGTCGGTCAGCTCAGCAACCGGGCTCAGCTGCAGCGAAATAAGCACCGGCAACAGTCGCATCGGATCATGCGAACCAAGCTCACGTCGCAGCAGGTTGACACGATCGTGCCCGCCTGGTAGCGAAGCCAGCAGAACCGCAAACCCCTCGGGAAGAAAGAACTGCTGCGGTGTCTGAACCAGAGCCAGAGTAGGTGACTGCCCTGCATGCACGCTCTCGTGAGTCATGGGTGCATCGAGTGATTCAAGAACCCTTTCTACGAGGTTGAAGCTCAGATGCTCAGGAGCAAATGCCAAAGCCCGCAGAGCGGCAATCCTCAGTTGAACCGGCCCAGAACAGGCACGGCGCGACAAGAGATCGACCGATTCACCAAACATTTCCTGCCAGACATTGCGCACCGCCAGAGGGGCTGGGAAAAGCTTCTTCAACCCAAGAAATGCCAGAAGCGAAATGGTTGTATCATCGTGATCGAGCAGGTCTTCAAAAATCTCGCGGTCAGCCGGAACCGGCTCTCGAGCTATCAAAGCCAGAGCTGTCCTCTTTGTCCAGCCATCAGGAGCAGCGACGGCTTCGCGCGGGTTTTTCAGAAGCTGATCGATCAGCATGCGCTCTATTCCGGAAGTTTCAGTTTTTCAAGTTCGCTGATACGGGCTGGCAAATCGCCGGTATCCCATGATGAAAGGGGCCAGACATGCACAGAAAAGCTGCTGAGCATTTCAATTGCAGCCTTGCGGGTATTTTCTGGTGACCGGGTCAAAAGAATTCCCTGCAGATCAGCCTTTTTGTGATTCATCTTGACCAGGTTGCGCAGGTAATCACGTACCAGAGTTCGCAACTGCTGGCCGTTACGTTTTTCCGGCATCAGTTTCAGCTGGTTGAGCATCGCAGGATACAGACCTTCGAGCTTGATCAGTTTCATCGGGTGTTTGAGCGAAATATGCATGACATTGCGGGCCAGAATGAAATCGCGCTGCTCTTCAGTAACGGCGGCTGACAGCAGTCCGGTAGTCACCAGCAGAATGTTGCCGGGCAGCGGAATTTCGTCGATGACATCGCTCTCGATCACCATGACGACAAAATTGATATCAGGCCGGGAAGTACTTTCGGCCAGATGCCGCATGCGGTCACTGAGAACCGTATCGGACGCCACCTTTATATTATCGGGCAGATCTTTGAGAAACTGGTCGAGCAGCATGTTGCCAATCGCCTGCTCGGCTCGGGTCTCGTCAAGCAGGCGCGAAAAATATCTGACCACCGGATTGGCGGCTTCGGCAAAATTTGCCAGCGATACCAGCAGCAGGGCCAGAACGACTACCCTCAGTTCAAGGCTCTTCATTGGCGGCCTCTTTCTGCGGCTCGGCCAGCCGCGCGGCAATTCTTTTTCTCAGAAGTTTAACCTGTTCCATGTTGTTTTCGAGCTGCCGGTTCAGCAACGCGCATTTTTTTACCTGATCCGGGTCAACTGGTATCACCGTCGACAACTGCAGTTTTGAATATTCAAACCGGTTCATGACCGTATCGAGCACCGATTCGATCTGCACGAGACCCTGACGCAGGACCTGCTCATCATCAGGATTCGACGGCCAGGTCGAAGTCATTTCCATAATCGAGCCGCCAAGGCGTTCGAACAACTTGTCTACGTCTGCCATCGCACTGCTGGCATCTTCAATGCTGGCCATCGTCTGCGGGTTCATCTGCTGGGGGCTGACGCTCGAATCAGCCCGTGCGATGCGCTCGTAAGCATCGGCCTTGTATTGCCCGTCAGGAACCTTTCTCTCTTTGAAACCGAGTTCAGGGGTGATCTCATAGATTTCGCGGGCCAGTGATTCGGAAGTCAGTTCATCTGCCTCTGGTATTTTCTTGTCTGCCGCGTCAGGGCTTTTGGCCACCGGCGCAGTATTGACCGGTTCGAAAACAGGGAGAATTTTCATATCACGCCGGTCTTCCTGGCGCAGCACCCCTTTGTCGATAAGGGTTTTGACCGCATGGAAAAGAACCTGGCGGTCAATCAGATGGTTCGGCTCGAAGCGAC
>CAZPCO010000045.1:0-7552 GCA_964585025.1 uncultured bacterium
CAACTGCGCTACGCCCCGGCGCTGCGACCTTGCGTTGCAACGAAATGTATATTAACAGACTTCGTTTTTACAGTCAAGCATTTTTTGATTATTTTTTTTCCTGCAGAAAAATACAGTGTACAACTGCTTCAGATTCGATATTGCCTTGAACAGCCGCTAAATAATATCAGCAGCAGACAAACATCTGCGGGTTCGCAGGCAGACATCCATCGGAACTTCGGTGTTTTGCCGGCATCAGACTTGAAAAGTTCCGGCCTTTCCCTGAATTTTCTCTGGAGTGTTGTTGTCAGATGATATTTCTGGTACATTGCTCCCGGCATTCAGAAATAGGTTAGAGGGAAGCAATTCGATGAAGCAGATATGCGTTCTCGGTCTCGGTTACATAGGCCTGCCAACCAGCTCAATACTTGCAGCGAAAGGTTACAGCGTTCTCGGTGTCGATGTCAGCCGCAGGGTTGTCGATACCATCAACAGTGGTAAAATTCACATCACCGAACCCGACCTCGACCTGTTCGTCAGAGCCGCCGTTCAATCAGGAAAACTTCGGGCCACAACCACGCCAGAAGAAAGCGACGTTTTCATCATTGCCGTACCGACTCCCTTCAAAAGCGACAAAAAGCCAGACATGTCCTATGTCGAGGCTGCAGCATCAAGCATCAGCAAATTTCTGAAGCCCGGAAACCTTGTCATTCTCGAATCTACCTCGCCACCAAAAACCTGCGAGAATATCATTGCCCCAATAATTAGCAGGACAGGACTGACGCCGGGCCGCGATGTATTCATCGCCCACTGCCCAGAGCGGGTGCTTCCCGGGCAGATCATGCGCGAAGTAGTCGAAAACGACAGAGTCATCGGCGGTTTGACCCCGGAATGCGCAGAGCAGGCGAGAATTCTTTATTCCAGCTTTGTAAAAGGGCAGATTCACATCACCGACTCCACAACTGCTGAAATGGTCAAGCTTGTCGAGAACAGTTTTCGCGATGTAAACATCGCCTTTGCCAACGAACTCTCGATAATCTGCGAACGTCTAAGCCTCAACGTCTGGGAACTGATCAAACTCGCCAACCTTCACCCCAGAGTCAACATTCTCAGACCAGGGCCCGGCGTTGGCGGGCACTGCATTGCGGTTGACCCATGGTTCATCGTTGACACATGTCCTGAAGAAGCAAAGCTGATTCGAACTGCCCGTCAGGTTAACGACAGCAAACCGGCGTTCGTCGTCAAAAAGACATTGCAGGCGGCTGCAAAGCTGAAAGATCCTGTTATCGGCATCCTTGGCCTTGCCTACAAGCAGGACATCGATGATCTGCGCGAGTCACCGGCGATAGAGATTGCTCATCAACTCAAAGAGAAGGCGCCGGGCCGGCTTATGGTATGTGAACCTTTCTGCCGCGAACATCCTGATTTTGAACTTTTCAATCTCGAAAGAGTGATTGAAGAATCGGATATTCTCGTGCTTCTCGTCGCTCACCGCCAGTTTAGAAACATAGACAAAGAACTTCTCAAACCCAAAATCGTCATCGATACGTGCGGAATATGGTGAAAAAAATGAAACTTTTACTTATCGACCCCCCGTTCAAAAGTTTTGCAGGGATATTCAGCCTGTATTTTCCACTCGGGCTCGCCTATCTGGCAGGAGCCGCCAAAAAGGCTGGTTACGAATGCAGCATACTCGACATGGACGCGGCGGAACCCAAAGAAGGTTCGCTGAATTTTTCCAGGGAATACGAAAGTTACAACAGCTACATCGCTGCGCTGAACGATTCTCAGCACCCGACATGGAAGCTCATGCGGCGGCTGGTGGTCGAGCAAAAGCCAGATTTTATCGGCATTTCTGCTTTGACAACCAAATTCGGTTCAGTCATACAGACTGCCCGCTTCTGTCGTGAAGTTATGCCTGGTGTTCCAATAATTATCGGAGGAGCGCATGCCTCAACCATGCCGGATTTGACAGCCAGTATTCCGGAAGTTGATTATGTCCTGCGTGGCGAAAGCGATGAGTCACTGCCAGACCTTCTAAATACTATCCGCAATCAAGGCGACTTGAGCAAAGTCGGTAGTCTTACATGGAAAAGGGACGGACGGATACTGCACAATCCAGACCGGCCATTCACACAGAATCTGGACAGTCTGGCCCTGCCAGATCGCAGCGCTCTGCTGAACCCGGAGCATTATTCATCCGAAGACATGGGGGTAATTCTGACCTCGCGAGGGTGTCCCTTCAGATGCAGTTATTGTTTCCACATGTGGGAACGCAAAGTACGTTTCAGATCGGTCGACTCCGTCATCGAAGAAATCTCTGCCGTCAACCGCGAATACGGCACCACGCAATTCTCTCTCAAAGATGATTCGTTCACAGTACGCCGCAATCATGTGCTGGCTCTATGTGAAGCCTTCAAAAAGCTGCCGTTCAGAATCACCTTCAACTGCACCACTCGAGTCGATATTCTCGACGACGAACTGGTTGGAGCGATGAAAGCAGCAGGTCTGGCTCAGTTGAGCGTTGGTATCGAATCTGGTTCTGCGGCAATTCTCAAAGAAACCGACAAAGACATTACGCATGCTCAGATACTCAAGGCCGCGAAAATATTGAACCAGCACCGCGTTTTCTGGACGGGCTATTTCATGATCGGTCTGCCGACCGAAACCGAAGAAGACATTCTCAAGACCGTCAGCTTTCTACGACGTTCAAGGCCGTATTATGGCGGACTTGGCGTATACAGTCCATTTCCACGCACCAAACTTTTCGACCAGGGAGTGGCAATGGGCCTGCTCGACCCGAATCCTCCACTCGAGCATTTTCTCAAAACCAATCCCAAAGACCTTTTCTTCAAAGATCCGCACAAACGACTCCTGCACATCGAGCATCAGAGGTTTCAGGAATTATCGGATCTGGCATCGAAAGAGTTTCACAAGCACAATTCGAATCTTTTCAACCTGATACGACGCGGTTTTGCCAGACGCAAAGCCTATATGTACGACCCGTCACTGCTGCGTCGTGATCTGGGCCGGGCAATCGACTTTCTTGGTATCAGCGGCAATCAGGATCAGGGGCACTGAACAATGTGCGGAATCGCCGGATTTAGTGGAAACTTTGCCTCAGAGGTTCTGCCGGCCATGGTTGCAGCCATAGGGCATCGCGGACCCGACGACAATGGCACCTGGTATTCAGCTGACCGGCAGACTGGTCTTGGGCACGCCCGCCTGTCGATAATCGATCTCAGTCCTGACGCCCATCAGCCGATGACCAACGAAGATCGAAGTCTGTGGCTGGTTTTCAACGGTGAAATATATAATTTTGCCACTCTCAGACAAAAACTGCTCGACAACGGACACCGCTTCGTCAGCCGCTCTGATTCAGAGGTTCTTCTGCATCTCTACGAAGAACACGGCCCCGAAATGCTGCCACTGCTCAATGGCATCTTCGCTTTTGCAATCTTCGACAGCCGTAATCGCAGCCTGTTCATCGCCCGCGATCATCTTGGTGTCAAACCCCTCTATATTGCAGAAACGCCAGCAGGAACAGCATTCTGTTCGGAACTCAAAGGCCTGATACCTTGCCCTGGAATCGATCGACGCATCGATCTGGCGGCGGTCAACGCCCATCTGGCATATATCTGGTGTCCGGCACCGATGACCATGTTCCGGGGGGTCAGGAAACTGCTGCCCGGCGGGGCATGTATCATCGAGAACGGCCGTATCAAGCGACAGTGGCAATGGTATAGATTGCCTTACGATGGCAGACGGCACGAACTCAGCTTTGAACAGACGGCAACTGCCCTGACCGAACATCTTGAAGAGGCCGTCAAGCGTCAGCTGATCGCAGATGTTCCGGTCGGAGCATTTCTTTCAGGCGGGCTTGATTCGAGCGCCATTGTTGCGATGATGCGGCGCCAGATGCCTGATGCTCCAATACGTTGTTACAGCATCGGCTTCAGCGACGACAGCGATGTCGAAGGCTGCCCGGCCGATCTTCCCTATGCAATCAAGGTTGCCCGGCACCTCAATGTCGATCTGACAACGATTCGGGTTGATCCTGAACAGTTGATTGCAAGAATCAGCGAGCTCATCTGGTTTCTCGACGAACCTCAAGCTGATCCGGCACCGGTCAACGCCATGATAATTGCAGAAAAAGCCCGGACAGATGGCATCAAGGTGCTGCTTTCTGGAGCCGGAGGCGACGATATTTTTACCGGCTACCGCCGCCATCTGGCCATCAGAATGGAAGCCTGGTGGCGCTGGTTGCCAGAACCGATCCGGGCCCTGGCGGGCCGACTGGCTTCGAAACACACAGATGTCAGAAACCCGTGGATGCGGCGAATGGTAAAGGTACTCAGCAATGCTCACCTTTCCGACAATGATCGCCTGCTTGCCTACTATCAGTGGTCTTCAGACGCTCTGCGAAGAAGTCTCTTCAGTGAGGCATGCCGCGATGAGGCTTTTGCAGTGCCGGTAACCCTGCCACTTGTCGAGGCGTTGCAGGAAATATCTGCCGAACATGACCAGATAAATCAGATGCTGTTTCTTGACAGCCGCTTTTTTCTACCCGACCACAACCTCAACTATACTGATAAGACCTGCATGCGCTATGGAGTCGAAGCCAGAGTGCCATTGCTCGACCCTGATCTGGTAGCTTTTGCCAGTCGAATTCCTACCTCATATAAACAGAAAAATACCATCGGCAAGGCAATTTTCAAGAAAGCCATGGAACCCTTTCTGCCGCATGAGGTCATCTATCGACCCAAAACAGCTTTCGGCGCTCCGCTGCGACGTTGGGTGCAAAATGATTTGCGCAGCAGCATCGAGCGTCTTCTCGCACCCGAAGTCATTGCTGCCCGAGGCATCTTCTCGCCGGCCGAGGTCAGCAGGTTAATTGCGGCCGACCGTGAAGGTCGCACCGACGGTAGTTATTCCATCTTTTCACTGCTGTGCATCGAGATATGGTGCAAGTTGTTCATCGATGGAACCCCATACGGAAATATCAAAATCTGATTGAAACAGGAGCCACGCCCATGAAACAGATTCTGCAAAGCTTGAAAACAGGCCAAATCGAACTTGCAGAGCTTCCGGTACCAATGGTTAAACCAGGGTGTCTTCTGATAAAAACCAGTCGTAGTCTGATTTCCCTGGGCACAGAGCGCATGCTTCTGAATTTCGGCAAAGCAGGCTGGATCGACAAAGCCCGTCAGCAGCCGGACAAAGTCAAACAAGTGCTGCAAAAAGTGAAAACTGATGGGATTATGCCCACGGTTAACGCCATATTTAACAAGCTTGATCAACCTCTGGCACTTGGCTATTCAAACTCCGGCACCGTAATCGCTGCAGGAAACGGCGTATTCGGTTTCAAACCAGGTGACCGGGTGGCCTCAAATGGCAATCATGCCGAGGTCGTCTGCATTCCGGCTAATCTCTGCGCGCGAATACCTGACGAAGTCGATGATACCAGTGCCTGTTTTACCGTCGTCTCATCGATTGCACTCGAGGGAGTGCGGCTGGTGAACCCGACTCTTGGGGAAAGCGTTGCAGTGACAGGTCTTGGCCTTATCGGCCTACTTACCTGCCAGATATTGCTCGCCAACGGCTGCAGAGTCATCGGGTTCGATTTCGACCGGCGAAAAGTCGAGCTGGCACGTGAGTTCGGCGTGGCCGCTCATGACATTTCCCAGGGCGACAATCCGGTGGATCTGGCGATGAATTTTTCGCGTGGGCATGGAGTGGATGCGGTTATTATCACTGCGGCAACCAGCAGCAACGATCCGATTCAGCAGGCGCCACAAATGTGCCGCAAGCGTGGACGGGTCGTTCTGGTCGGCGTCACCGGCTTGAATCTTTCAAGAGATGATTTTTACCGCAAGGAAATATCTTTCCAGGTTTCCTGTTCATATGGCCCGGGGCGATATGCTCCTGAATACGAGGAAAAGGGCCTTGATTACCCGATCGGTTTCGTGCGCTGGACCGAACAACGGAATTTTGAAGCGGTGCTGGATCTGATGGCCTCCGGAAAACTTCGCACCCGCGAACTCGTTACCCGCGAGATTCCCTTCAATGAAGCCGGCAAAGCATACGAACTGGTAAGCAGCGCCAGCGACATACTGGGTCTGGTGCTGACATATGAAGGCAATGTCGACCTGGAAGCGAAATCAATTATATTAAGAGATCAGCAGCATAAGCCGGCTGTCTGCGAAAAAACGGTGATCGGTTTCATCGGCGCTGGCAATTACGCCGGCGGAACTCTTATTCCGGCATTTGCCAAAGCCGGTGCCGTGTTGAAAACCATCGCCAGTTCAGGGGGCGTTTCTGGCAGTCAGATTGGAAGCAAACACGGTTTTGCAATCAGCACAACTGAAGTTGCCCGCATTTTCAATGATCCCGAAATCAATACCGTGGTCATAGCCACTCGTCATGCTTCGCATGCAAAGCTTGTCGCAGATGCGCTCGCCAGCGGCCGACACGTTTTTGTCGAGAAGCCGCTGTGTCTTGACTTTGCCGGCCTGCAGCAGATAAAGACAGCCTGGGAGACAGCCAGTCGCGTTAAACCAGTGCATCTGATGGTCGGCTTCAACCGCCGGTTCTCGCCACTGACCCAGGCGGTGGCTGAATGTCTCAAAAACGGCAATGCTCCCTGCAGCATAATCATAACGGTCAATGCCGGTCAGATTCCGACCGAACACTGGGTTCACGATTTCGAATCAGGAGGCGGCCGCATCATCGGAGAAGGTTGTCATTTCATTGATCTGATCAGATTTCTTACCGGCAGTCAAATTGAGAATATCACTGTTTCAACCATGAACAATCCACTTTCGCGTGACAAGGCACCTGATACTGCTACGATCAGTCTTACATGCAATAATGGCTCGATAGGAACCGTGCATTACTTCGCGAATGGCTGCAAGGATTTTCCGAAAGAGCGCATTGAAATCTTCTCTGCCGGCCGCGTCATTCAGATCGACAATTTCAAGACCCTGAATTTTTTCGGCTGGCCGGGCGCAAAAAATGTTTCTCTCTGGGCTCAGGACAAGGGGCAGGAAGCCTGTGTCTCAGCCTTTGTAAAAGCGGTTGAACATGGCACCGCCACGCCAATAGTTTTTGAGGAACTCTACGAAGTTTCAGCGAAGACTTTACAGGCGGGTGGTATTGCAATAGACTGAAGAAATATCATCGGCAGGAATCAGGCAAATGACTCTCAGCAGACTCTTTCACACCATCAGACATCTTCTGCCTGTGCAAATATATGGCAGGCCATGGCACACCATCAAGAGAATGTTTTCGTCAGCCGGTTCACCCGGGAACGTCTGCAAAATGGCTGCCGAGCTGAAGAGCAAGCTGTTGCTGCAGCCTGCCGAGACTCTTGAACTGAGTTTTCTCAACCGTCAGCATCGGTTCAAGACAGCTGAAATGCAATGGCAGACTGGGCATTTTGCCGAACAGCCTGAAAAACTCTGGGTTTATAACCTGAATTATTTCGGCTGGTTACATGATGGTCAGACCGAAACGCATTCATCGCAGAATTTGTATCTAATCCTTGACTGGATCGAACGAAACGATTCCATAC
>CAZPCO010000045.1:7562-13656 GCA_964585025.1 uncultured bacterium
GTGCCGCGAGCATCCAGCACTTGACCCCGAAGCGGCAGAATGCATCAGAACATCTATTGCCAGCCAATGTGACCGCTTATGGTGTGACCTGGAATATCACAATCAGGCAAATCATCTTCTCGAGAATCTCAAGGCTCTGTTCGTCGCCACCGCCTACCTTGCCGAATTTGAAGACGGCCTCGACACATTCTGGGAAACTCGTCTGGAATTCTGTATCGATGAGCTGGTCACTCAGATCAGGCTGCAGTTTCTTCCTGACGGCGGGCATTTTGAGCGCAGTCCTATGTATCACATCGAAATGCTGCATGCAGTAGAAACCGCCAGAGCTGCAAATCGCAAACTTCTCGAGCTCGATGGAATCAGCCAGGGATTGAGCCGCAAAATAGCGCGACTGGCGATGCTTTGCGGCGACCGTGTACCACTGATGCGCGACTGGCTTGCAGTGATGACTCATCCAGACGGACACATAGCTCAATTCAATGATTCAGCCATGCGCAAAGGTATCATGCGTGACTGGAAAACCATGATTTACCTGCTCGAAAATTCCGGCTTCTTCGTCCGTCACACTCCCGAATACTATTTCGCCATGAGTTGTGGTGATCCCTCCCCATCTTTCCAGCCCGGGCACACCCACTGCGACATGTTATCCTATGAGCTTTCGCTTGGCGGCATCCGCTGCATAATCGACACAGGCTGCGGTTCATACCAGAATGAAACAATCCGTGAAGAGTGCCGCCGAACCGAAGCACACAACGTACCTATGATCGAGCACGCCGAGCAATCAGACATCTGGGGTAATTTCAGAATTGGCAGACGTGCCAGAGTCACCCATCGCAGTTACGACTCTGAAAATGGCCTGTTGATCATTGAGTTTGTCGACCAGTTCGGGCAGATTTTCAGACGTGAAGTCGTTTTTTCACCTGGCACAATCAAAATCAGAGACCGGATGATCGGCCGGAAAATCACCGGAACTTTCATTTCACTCATTCACCTTGCACCAGACACAATTATCAATGCAGACAGTTCCGGGTCCAACGGATTTTCACTCGGCTCGCTCTCATTCAGCATCACAACTGAAGCAAAGATCCGAATTCTTCCCTATACATGGTATCCGGACTTCGGCAAACCCGTTAACGCCGAGAAACTGGTTCTAAGCAATCCACAGGCAGAGGCCATCGACTATGTCATCACCTGGAAAACTGCCTAAAATACTTATTGTAACCCAGTTTTACTACCCGGATGTCACAGCATGTGCTTTTCGCATGCGTGAGACCGCCGAACTTCTTCTCCAGATGGGCTGTGAAGTTCACGTAGTGGCCGGTGAACCGCACAAAGGTCAGATTGACAGGCAGAAGATCGATGACGCAGGCATTGAAGTGAGCCGTGTCGCGCTGGTTAAATACGAAGGCCGTGGCAAATGGAATTATATCGCCCACTACCTCTCGTTTATGTTCGGAGCCATTAAAGTGGCCAGGCGTCACCGAGGCAAATTCGATGTCATATGGGCATCGAGTCCGCCATTGTTTACCGGTATTGCCGGGTTGATAATCTCATGGTGCAAAAAAGCGCCACTTTGCCTCGACATTCGCGACATCTGGCCCGAATCTGCTGTTGTTGCCGGCCAGATCAAAGCCAATGGCCTGCTGTTCAAAATTGCCAAAGTCATCGAATATCTATTGTATCGTGCCGCATCTGAAACAACCTGCGTTGCCAGGCCAATGGCAGATTATATCGCAAGAGTTTCCGGCGGGCGGATTCCAAAGGTTATTTACAATGCCATTCCGGGTGAAATGGTTTCCGAAAGCGCTTTGCCAGTCGACAAAAACCCGAAGCAGCTGAATATTTTATATATTGGCAATATGGGTTACTGTCAGAACCTGGGATTGGTGATCGAAGCCGCAACCATACTGGCTAAAGAAGGAGAAACGCGTATCAGATTTCAGCTAACCGGTAATGGTGTCGAAAAGTCGCTATTGGAAGAAGCTATAAAAAACAGAAATTTAACCAATGTCGAAATTACCGGGCTGGTTTCGAAAGAGCGGGCCGTCGAAATGATTCGCAATGCGCACGCACTGATGCTGCATCTCAAAGATGACGGCACCATGGATAAAACAATCCCTTCCAAGGTGTTCGACTATATGTCCGGAGGTCGACCGATTTTATACGGTCTCAAAGGCGAAGCCAGCGACATTCTTGGAGCTATTGAAGGAAACCTTTATTACGACCCTGCAGACCCAGCCAGCCTGGTGAAACAGGCAAAACATCTGCTGAAAAACTACGCAACCCTTGCCACTGCCGCAACCCGGAATTTGCAGGAAGTAAAGACCAGCTACCTTCGGGAAACCATGGCAACAAGATTGTTGAATGTTTTCAAAAGCATGCGTCAGGGGTTTTGAACAAGATTTAAAAATTATTCATGCTGCCTATTGATTACTGGCTTCTGCAGTGCTATCCTCACGCCATTCCCGAATGTTTTTTTCATTCGGGGAAATCTGAAGAAAAGGGAGTATTCGCTGTCGAGCCGCTGTCAAGTCGTGTGTCGGGCGAAAAATGGTTTCCATGCTGCTTGTTAAAACCGCTGTAAAAAACTCAAACATTGAAGGTCTCGGTCTGTTCGCCGCCGAAGATATTCCTGCCAATACCCAGATCTGGGCTTACCATGAAGACTTCGACAAAGTTCTGACCGAGAAGAAAGTCAATTCCATGCCCGAATGGCAGGGCGAATTCTTCAGAAAATACTGCTTTTCAAGCGGCGATCTTCTGTATTATTGCATCGACGATGCCCGCTTCATGAATCATTCCGACAAGCCAAATCTCGTCGATCTTCCCGACGGCACCTTTACTGCCCGTCACATCAAAGCCGGCGAAGAACTCTGCTGCGACTATGCCGGTATGGGTCATACCAAACAGGATATCGCCTTTAACACCGGTTTTCTCCGCTGATTGAGAAAAATTGACCCGGCCTTTCGGCATTTGAGCCGAAAGGCCGGTTTTATTTATCAGTCTTCTTCTATTTATCAGTCTTCGTAGAGCACCTGTGTTTCAGAGGCGGTTCCAATCGTCTTTTTATCCGGCTGCCGTCTTTCAGAGGCAACCGGCTGATTTCCGGACGCATAAAAAGCGGCAAGACGCTCATACCACTGATTGTTGCTCTCAGGGGTCAGAATCGAATCAAAGGTGCCCACAGCACGGCACACTTTAACAAAATCGCTGAGAAACGAAAACACTGCATTTGCTGAAGCTTCGCGGGCAACAAGCGAAGCATTCTGAGCATCGATCAAATCGAGAATATTGACCGCTCCGCGTGAATAGGCGCTCTGAACCAGATCGAGAGTCTTGGCGGCGAATTCAGCACGGGTCTGCGACAGGCCGATGCTGGAAAAAGAAGCCCTGGCATCTTCAAGAGAAGCTCTGGTATTCAGTTCAAGGCGCTGCATCAGATATTCGCGGTCAGCCTTGAATTTCTTAACTCTGGCATCAGCTTCCCTGATCGCAGCTTCGCGGTCGCCGCCTTCAAATATCGGTAATGAAACATTGAGAGCGACGCTCCAGTCATTTTTATCAGGAAAACTGAAAATACTGCTGAATGGTGCCGGCATATTCGGTTTGTCAGCACCAATACCTGATTCTCTGATCGTCCGGCTGAAATTGCCCTGCAGAGCGACAACCGGGTGCCCATTGCGATGGCGGGCCGACTTTTTCGATCTTTCCATGGCATCGATACCGCGCCCGATCTGCTGAATTTCAGGCGAAAAAGCAAATGTATCAGCAACCATGAAATCTCTGAAAACCTTGTAACCAAGTTGGTTATCTATGTAAGGAGCAATGCGCCTGTAGTCGAGAAAAAACACCTGCGAAAAAATATCACCATCGGCAGTGGTAAATTCCTCTTCCTGAGATGCATTCAGAATCTGATTAAGAGCCAGTTCTGCTTTTCTACGCATCGATGAAGCCTCGATAACCGCCTGGCGGGAACCTGCCATCTGAATTTCCCAGCGATACACTTCGGCAGGGCCTGAATTACCGACCTGTTCTCTGAATCTGGCAATTTCGAGATTGGCCCGGGTCACTTCGAGATTGTCGCGCTGAATGTTCTGCAGAGTTCTGGTTTTAAGCACATTCAAATAGGCAAGAGCAGCATCCCTGATGATATCGAGCATAAGAGCGCGTTCTTCTTCACGTCTGGCGCTCTGAAAAAGCTTCTGAATATCGACGTTTGCCCTGGCCTGTTCACTGTAAAGTACAAACAGAAGATCAGCGCCCAGAAGTGTCGCATGTTGCGCGGGCGTAAGCATGCTTTCGGCGCGATCGTCATCGAGAAGCGTCTGACGGGTGAAGACGCTCAATTTAGGTTCTACCGCTGACCTGGCCCGCTTTACCGACTGTTCGCCCGCAGCCAGATCCTGCTTTTTCGCTACCAGCTGCAGATTGCGCAGCAGAGCAGTTTCAATCACCCCGGTTATCGAAAGCTTTCTTTCAATATTGTCTGGCTCTTCGTTGATCAAAACAGCATCGGTCATCTGTTCCCAGGTTGGAAAAACACCTATTTCACGGGCTGTCTGCATGTTAATCGTCAAACGCTCGGTATGACTGAAATCAACCTGATATTCAGATGGATCGTCACCCATAAGCAGGCGCTGGAAATTGAGCGCAATGCGCCTGGCAAGTTTCTGGGTATCAATATCCATGGCAATGCTGCACAACACGCCGCTCTCAACCTGTGCACGCCCGATCATGGCCATGCTGGGAATTTTTAGAGCATTGATTTTGCCGATCAACTGACGCTGCTGTTCAGGCGCCAGATCAAGATTAGGAGCCAGATATACTGCTTCGGCGCGATTCAGATTGGCTGCAACCTCGGAAAGATTGGGCACTGCGGGCACAACAACAAGTTGCACACCCCGGACCCTGGCCTGAGCTTCAAGATGTTCAGTCAGACCGGGAATACCTTGCATCAAATAGGGACTGACAACCAGATGAAGGGTTTTGAAATTTCTGATTTCCTGAAAGCGTTCGATATGGCGGCCAAGATCGATACCGAGATCGATATAGGCAAGATTACCGGTGCCACTCGTTCCATCCTTCTTGTCGAGACCCTGCATGGCTGCATTGATTATGTGCGCAGCAATTAAAGGCCTGGCGGGCTTTTTTATCCCAGCAACTACCTGTGATGAAACGGGGCCAATTGCGAGAACCGCATCCAGGTCAGGTGACTGTGTCAGGCTTGCAACAATCTGCTTAATGGTCTCGATCTGCCATTCCCCATCCTTGATTTCGCCTTCGGCAAAAATGACCTGGTCGGTTTCAGGAATGAGCTTTTTGATTTCTTCATCGATAGCACTCAGCAGGACACGTGAATTGTCGGTCAAACCATCGGCAATCACGCCAACCTGCAAACTTCGCGCCGCTGCAATCTGGGTCATGAGTGAAAGAATCACCAGCAGAAAAAGGGGCTTGAGCGTTGATTTCATTCAGATTACCTCCGAAACGAACGTATTGATCGACATGCATTCTAACAGACCCGAATGTGAATTAACAACACCGCTGGTAATATTTTTTATTACCCGACAATAAACAGCCTTTAAATCGCCTGTGCAAAATTAGAATCCGTCGCCATCGAGCAAGCCGCCCAACTCTCCCGGGCATGACACCAGCCAGGGCTTTCATGGTGCGGCTTAAGTCTTGAAGTGGCAAATGCGAACCACCTCAATTTTTGCATGCACGGCATTTTAGCGCATTCGCTCGGCACTGTTAAGTTTTGCCTTGACGAGCGTCTCGGAACAGGCATATAAATCAGGCAGCCAATTTGTGAGGTCCGACAATGAGTGACAGGTATTTTGCCAGAATCGCAACCGAACTGAAAATAAACCCGCTGCAGGTCATGTCGACAGTGCAGCTGCTCGAAGAAGGCGGCACGGTCCCCTTCATTGCCCGCTATCGCAAAGAGCGCACAGGCTCTCTCGATGAAGTGGCAATCAGCACAATCAGAGACCGAATGGAACAGTTCGCCGAGTATGACAAAAGACGCGATGCGATCATTAAATCGCTGGCCGAAAGAAATCTGCTGACCGATGAACTCAATGGCAGAATTCAG
>CAZPCO010000046.1:0-13615 GCA_964585025.1 uncultured bacterium
AGTCAACCTTCTGCAGAAAAAAGCTGAACAGCTTGGTCTCAACAAAGGCCCTGAATTCGACAAGAACTTCAAGGAAATGGCCACTTTCAGACTGGCTGCTGAAAGCATGAACAAAACCGTAAGTGCCGTCGAAGTCAAGGACGAGGAAGTTAAAGCCGCTTACGATAAAAACCAGACCAATTATTCCGAACCAGTTCAGTTTCATATGTTTCAGATTACGGCCAAAGGTGCCGAAAAAGCTGCTGAACTCAAGAAGCAGCTCGATGGTGGCAAGTCAGTCGTCGAGCTTGCCAAGGCCGAATCC
Organism: uncultured bacterium; assembly: GCA_964585025.1. Lineage (GTDB taxonomy): Bacteria > Muiribacteriota > Ozemobacteria > Ozemobacterales > Ozemobacteraceae > Rifleibacterium. The sequence continues at coordinate 305 of CAZPCO010000046.1, forward strand.
GCCGATGACGCGAAAAGCAACGGTGGTGACAAGGGTTTTGTCGCAGAAAACCAGATCGACCCGGAACTTGCCGGTGCTCTCAAAGCTTTGAAGGCTGATGAAGTTTCCGGTCCGATCAAACTTGAAGAAGACAACTTTGCTCTGATCAAATACACTGAAAAGAAGGAAGGCGGAATCAAACCTTTTGACGCAGTTTCGGCACAGATTCGCCGCGAACTTCTCAACCAGAGACAGCAGGAAGCCTATAAAGCCGAACTCGAAAAAATCAAAAAGGAAGTGACCTTTGAGCTGAACGCATCAGCAGCAGAATCTCTGCGCAAAGAATCCCTTACTGATGCCGAAAAAGAAGCCGTTCTTTTCAAAGTCGGTGACAAAGAAGTCAAAGTTGCTGAACTCGATGCCGAACTTCAGCAGATACCTGCTTTCATCAGACCCCAGATTCTTGGTGGCGATGGCTTGAATGACTTTCTTGAACGTTTTTACGCCAGATATCTTGCCTCAGCAAGTGCCGAAAAGAACTTTGCCGCTCTTTCGCAGCAGTTTCCTGATGTCATCAGCGACGTATCCCGCCGCACCATGATTCACAAACTGTTGTCAGACAAGCTCGATGGCATTCAGATCGATGACAAGGCCATTGAAGAATTCTATCAGAAAAACCTGGCCCAGTTTGCCGTTCCAGCCCAGATCAAAGCTCACCACATTCTGGTCAAGGAAGAAGCCGAAGCCAAAGAACTGCTTGCAACTCTCGAAAAGGAACCGACCAAATTTTCCGATCTGGCCCGCGAAAAATCGACCTGCCCCTCCGGCAAGGAAGGTGGCGATCTTGGCGCATTCGGCGAAGGCCAGATGGTTCCCGAATTTGACCAGGCCTGCAAAACTGCCGAAATCAACAAGATCATCGGCCCTGTGAAGACCCAGTTTGGCTACCACCTGATCAGAGTCGACGAGCGCCAGCCCGCCGGCAACAGAAAGCTGGAAGAAGTCAAGGAACAGATTCGCGGCCACCTTCTGCCCCAGAAGCAGAGAGAAGCTTTCGAAGCCTATGTTTCTGAGCTCAAAAAAGAATTCGGTGTAAAAATTCACCAGGAAAAACTCTAAATTCATGCAGAAACCGTCCTTGGCAGCCCTTAAAGGGCTGTCAGAAAAACTACCACCTGATTCCAACGGAGGAACCATGCAATACCTGTTGTACCTTATATCCGCAGGTGTGGGTGCCCTCATCGCTTATTTCGCCTTTAAGCACCAGACCGAAAAGAATGGTGACAGTATTCTTGCAGCCGCAAGAAAGCAGGAAAAGGAAATTCTTGATGAAGCCCGCGCTTCTGCGCAGAATGAACTGCAAAAAGCCCAGAAGAAAGCCAAGGAAATTCGGGAAAAAGAGCTGAACGACAAAAAGAATTCTGATCGCGAACTGCAGAAACGTCGTCAGGAAATCGAAAAACTCGAATCACACCTTACCAGTCGTCTTGAAAAAGTCGATGCCCGCGCCGACAATCTTGAAAAGCGCGCCGACATGTTGCGCGAAAAGGAAACTGAACTCGACAAGCTGAAGAAAGACAGCGTCGAGCTCCTGGAACAGCAGAAGAAAGAACTTGAGAGAGTCGCCGGTCTTACTCCCGAGCAGGCAAGAGAGCAGCTCATGAAAAAGATCGAAGACGAACTGCAGTATGAAATTGCTCTCAAGGTTAACGAAGCCGAACAGAAGATCAAATCTTCAGCTGACAAAAAGTCGCGTGAAGTTCTGGCTACTTCTATTCAGCGCTGCGCTACCGATCATACGATCGATCCGATCGTTACCGTCGTTGAATTGCCAAGCGAAGAAATGAAGGGGCGCATTATCGGTCGTGAAGGCCGCAACATTCGCACCTTTGAAAATCTGACCGGCGTGGACGTAATTATCGACGACACCCCCGAAGCTGTCGTGCTTTCTTCATTCGATCCGATCAAACGTGAAGTTGCGCGTGTCACTCTCGAGAATCTGACTCTCGATGGCCGCATTCACCCGGCAAAGATCGAAGAAATGTATGAAAAAGCTCAGAAAGAAGTGCATCTGCGCATCAAGGAAGCCGGTGAACAGACAATGCTGGCGCTTGGCATCCAGAGCATCCATCAGGAGCTTGTCGAAATCGTCGGCCGCCTGAATTATCGCACTTCCTATGGCCAGAACGTTCTGCAGCACTCGATTGAAGTGGCCAACCTGGCCAGCAATCTGGCTGCCGAAATTGGTGCCGATATTCAGCTGGCCCGCCGGGCCGGTCTGCTGCACGATATCGGCAAGGTCATCGAAAGTGATGAAGGCAATCACGCTAAGCTTGGTGCTGATTTTGCCCGCAAATATCAGGAATCACCAAAAGTCGTCAACGCCATTGCCGCTCACCACGAAGATGTGCCGTTTGAAACTCCTGAAGCGGTTCTTATTGCTGCCGCCGATGCCATTTCGGCCTCCAGACGCGGTGCAAGAAGTGAATCACTCGAAGCCTATATCAAGCGTCTCGTCGATCTTGAAACCATCGCCAAGAGCTTCAAGGGTGTGTCTTCTGCTTACGCTATTCAGGCCGGGCGTGAAATCAGGGTGCTTGTCAGCCCTGAAGAAATCGATGACATTGCCGCCCCGAAGGTTTGCCGCGATATCGTCAAGAAGATCGAAAGCGATATGGAATACCCGGGTCAGGTCAAGGTCGTTCTGATTCGCGAAACCAGAAGCGTCGAAGTCGCCCACTGACGTAATCTCTGATATGAATCTGCCCCGGGGTTGCAAGACCCCGGGGCAGTCTTACCCCGGCAATTCCTGGTGAGCAATTTAACCCGCATCGGCAGCGAAAAGCATTTTGATGAAAAATAACTCTCTCATTGCGAGCGAAGCGAAGCAATCTCAGCTGAACCGAGATTGCTGGTCCTGACTATATGAACATACTCATGATCGGCGATATTTACGGCAAAACCGGCCGCGATGCTCTGCAGAATCTTTTGCCCGGATTGCGTGAACGTTTCAGGCCTGATTGGGTGATAGCAAATGGCGAAAACGTCACGGCCGGTAACGGGCTGTCGGCAAAACATGCCAATGGTCTCAAGGCTCTCGGAGTTGACATACTCACTACCGGTAACCATATTTTTTCGCGCCCGGATTGGCCTGAACTCTTAACCAGAAGCGATTTCATTCTCAGGCCCGACAATATCACGGCTGCTCGTGCGGGTGCGGGAGTCAGGGTTTTTCGTAAAGGCGGAGTTCCTGACCTTGCGGTAATGAATCTTGCCGGTCGGGTATTCATGGAAGCCGCCGATTGCCCTTTTGCAGCTTTTGATGCGCTGTTTGCCGGGCTGCCATCAGGCATTCCTCTGATAGTTGATTTTCATGCCGAGGCAACTTCTGAGAAACTGGCATTTTTCTGGCATGTGAATGGCCGGGCGCGGGTTGCCTTCGGAACCCATACTCATGTGCAGACTTCCGATGATCGCCTGCTTCCTGGCGGAGAGACGGCCGTGATGACTGATATCGGTATGACCGGCGCGGTTGATGGCGTTATCGGCGTCGACCGTCAGACGGTAACCGGTCGCTTCATCAGCGGTTATTCAGAAAAATTTCTCTGCGCTCCGCCGCCGGGCAAGGTCGAAGGTCTTGCAGTTGAGCTCGATGTATCTGGCCGGCCGGTAAAAGTCGAGCGTTTCAGAGTTTGCGAAAAGTGAACGATATTTCAGGAACTGCTGCTGTCGGCGCCTGATTTTTTCAGATGCTGGATAATGTGATTCAGATAGGCTGTAAGAAAGTCTTCTGCCTGGTAGCCGTGCAGATGTTCAACCAGTTCTCCGTCAGCATATAGCAGGGTCGCGGGCAGGGTTCTTATCTGCAGGCGATCGGCAAGTTCCGGGTGTTGATCGACATCGATAATTTCAATGCGGATACGGTCGCCGAAACTATTGGCGAGCTTCTGCACCAGCGGTTTCTGAAGCCCGCAAGGTCGGCACCATTCGGCAGTGAATACCAGCATGGCGGCAGCTTTTCGTTCAACAATTTCCTGGTCAAAATTTGCCTGGCAGATCATCTGTGCCCCTATCTTTTGCTAATTTGAGTTTGTTAACAGGTTCAAGATACTGTATAATACCAGACGGTCCGTTAAAAATCGACTTTATTGAACGGAGAATCAGGTGTATCTGCTGAAATTGACAGAATTGTTTCGCAAGGTTTTTGCGAACCTGTCGGTTGTTGAACTTCCGGCGCTTCCGGCCCCCCTGGCGGAACCATGGTGCCATCCGGATATTTATCTGTCGATGGCCGGCAAGGGTGTAGGCAGATGCTTCACTTTTCAGATTCCAGAAGCCGCCACAGGATTTCTTGTCGACGGCTCTCTGTGCTGTCATGACCTGGTCTGGTTCACAGGTCTCCACCACCAGGATTTCCTCAGCGGTGTGACCAGTTTTCTCGCCGAAGTCCAAAGAGAACTGTTTCCTGATAACGGCAATGCGGTTTTCTCCATTTCTGCAGATTCACGACGGAAATTTCTGCCGGGAGAACAGGGCGTCGGCTGGAAAATTCACCTGGCCGGTGTCGAGTGTGGCAGATTATCGGTTTATGCCGCAATTCCCGGGGTCGTTTTAACGGATAATATTGCGGTGGTTTTGAGCCTGAGTTTGAAAACTCTGGGCAGTCTGGCTGAGACATTGCAGGAACGCCGTGAATTTGAATGGTCTGCCGGCATCGCTGTTTCTCGTCTTGCCGTGCTGCATGCCTGGCAGAACTGTAATTTCGCTCTTGAGACTCTGCCTTTACGTGAAGTTCTCGAACACGCAGGTCTTGCCGGTGAAAGTATGCCGGAAGCTACTATTTGTCGCCTTCTCAGTTTTTTCAGCCTGAATGCTGCTCAGGTTCGGGCAGATAATGAATTGATGCAGCAGATGGCTGCCAGGCTGGGTAATGCGCTGCAGCGGGTAACTGAATCCAGTCGTCCGGCAGGAGCAGCTTGAATGCGATACCTGTCTGGGTTTTGGTTTCTGTCAGTGTTGCTGATTTTTGCAGGTGTTTTTCCTGCTTTCGCAGCAGAGGCTGAGATCGCTTCGTTCACTGCTGAAGCTCTCTTTGACAACATGGAAAAGAGAACCGAAAAAATTACCGCTATGGCTGCAGAAGTGGTCATGCAGAATTCCGAAGCCAGCAAAAAGGTCACTCTGTCGATCAAGAACCCTGACAAATTCTCAATAATATTCGCCGATGAATCAGTGCGCGTCTTTTTTAACGGCCAGAAACTCTGGATCTACGTAGCTTCTATCAAAGAAGTATTTTATCATTTTTCTGAAACTGGCGGTTATGCGGCATATTTTTCGTGGTTTAACCCCAAAAGGCTTTTCACCAACCTGACGCGCAAAACGCTGTTTTCCTTTTTCAGAATCGAACCATTGAGAAGTGAGGTGTTGCCGTCTGGCGAAACCCATTACCACCTGCGCTTCAATCCGAAAATGGAAGCTGTATTTCGCAGTGTCTTCGATATAGGGTTCTATGATATGGTGTTTTCCAGCAGCAATTATCTTCCAGCTTCTGTTGTAGAATATAATCAGAAGGGCGAAGAGCGCGGGAGACTGCAGGTTCTGGAATACAAACTCAACGAGGAAATTCCGGACAGCAGTTTCGACTTCGCTGTGCCGGAAGGCGTGGGGATGGTACCGATAACGGTGGTTCTCGCCCAGAAACTGGAAGAATGCGCCAGGGCAATAATGGGGCGACTGGGTGAAGTTGCGGATGATATGAAAACTAGAATTCTAAACTGGAGTTTCTGAAATGCCGGAATTCAGGAAAAAATTGACGGCCAGAGAAATAGACAAGGGTGCCATAATCTGGGAAGCATCTCAGGATGCCGAAATAAAAGCGGTGATACCACCGAGTCTGGTATTTGACATGCAGGTCGATGGTCAGGAAATCGCCAATCTTTCGGTTGAATGGGAAAAAAGAAGCCTGTTCATCGGAGAATTGCTTGCCATGGCCGTGCCTGATTCGGAAATCGTTCTTACCAGCACGCGCGAACGCAGCGGCCTGGTCAATTGTCAGATTCTGGCTCCGCAGGAAAAGATGGTGGTTAAAAAGCGGCTGTCGCACCAGGAATACAGTGGCCGCTATCTGAAATGGTTTGCCCGGGAAGACGAGCTTTATCAGCGGTTGTTCTCGATCAAAGACGGTTTTGAAGTCGAAATCAGCGGCAAGCGTATGCAAGGAAGAGCCCCGGATTTTGAGAAACGCAAGATTATCATTGGCGATCTGCTCAGAGTATTTTCGCCGGGCGACGATCTGCTGATCAAATGGAAACAGCATGACAGCCCGATTCTGGTCATAGAACGCGACGAACGTCTTGAGAAGAGTCAGCTTGACGGTACGACACCGCTGAGATCGCTGGTGACCAGACTTCTTGCCCGACCGCTTGGTGAGTTCAACGAGGGTGAAGTCAAAGGTCTGATCGTTCTCCTTGAAGAAAACAAGAAGCTATGGGAACGCATTGTAACCATGCAGGAAGAGAACCGCCGGCTCAAAGAGCAGGTTAATATCATTGAGTCGCTGTTCGAGCAGTTTACTTCCAACAGTTTTTTCAATTCGAAGCGTGAATTCGAAATCTGGGTTGCCGCTCACATCAATCTGTTTGAAAAAGGCTTGCGGATTATTCACAAGAACTACAGTGTTTCTCTTGCTGGTGAAAGAAAGCGGCGTATCGATCTGCTCTGCCAGGATCGCAAAGGCGTGCTGACGGTGGTGCAGATTCTCTATAGTCCTGAGCCCGTTCAGATCAGTGAAGCCCTTGATCTGATGGATCACCTTCGTGCCAATACTGGTTCTTTCGGCAGCGCAGTTACCGGCGGACAGTTCAAATCTGCTGATTTGCGTGGCATGATTATCGCCAATTACGAACGCACCGATCTGGTCGAACATTGTTTGCAGCGAAACGTCAAGCTGTGCCTGGTCAAGAGTGGCTGCCTTATCGATGTTCTGGAGTAAAGAATCTTGAAAGAAGAAAAAAATAGCCAGTGGGTTGAGGATTTACGTCGGGAGCATCTGAGAGGTTCGACCCGTAACCCCGGAGCTGCCGCCCTGATGTCTTTTTTCGTCATGGGTCTCGGGCAGATTTATGCCGGGCACATAGATCGAGGCATTGCCCTCATGAGTGTCTATTTCGGTGGAATTTTCGCCGCTGTAAGCACTTATAACGGCGGCATGATTTATAACGCCGTCTTTCCATTGCTGGGTGCCCATTTGATGGTTATTGCCACTTATGTTCTTTCGGTCATTTTCATCCTTCTCTGGATTTACAATATCAAGGATGCTTATTACTTATCGCTTTTCAGCAGCTTCAGAGACTGGTTCGAGGTAGAGCGGGTTCTGCTGCCTGTTATCAAGAATTCTGCCGGTCTCATTGCTCAGCATTCGAGATCAGCCGGCCTTCTGACTCATGAAGCGACTGAGAAATCTCCTGAGCCGGCGAAAGTTGAAGAGCAGCATGAAGATGCACACGTAATTGAAGTGTCGGCGGAAAAGCCCGCTGAGTCAAAGCCGGAAGAAAGCGTCGATGAAGATGAGGTCGAAAGCCTTGAACCAGGGCAGGTCGTTTATACTGCAGACTTTGGCACCATGAAAATGAATGGCCAGTCATGGAAAATCTATCTTGGAATGGCGATGATCTTCATTCTTATCGGTCTCTGGCTTGATAAACGCGGTAATGAAGGCGGTTACGAAGCGAATACCCATTTTACCGTCACTGCTGACCTTGGAGCCAGGAATACGCTGACGGTGGCAGCGATAAGCAGTCAGTCAGCCCCGGTTTCGGCAATTTCCCAGACCAGGCCGGAGCCTGCGCCATCGGTAATATCTGAGGTTGTCAAAGCTCCTGAAGCTATGCCAACGGTTGTGCAACCACCTGCTGAGGTTATGACAGCTCCGGTTGTTGATGCTCCGCTGCCTTTTGCCCAGGGTATGGAAATGGTTAAAGCTGGAAATTACCCGGAAGCTGCTCGACTGTTTGAAGAAGACCTTGCCGCCAATGAGCCTGATAAAGCACAATGGCGGGTTATTCTGAATTCTTTCTTCCGTGCCGACAATATGGTTGCCTATGAGCTCAATCTCAGGCGTTATCTTGAAACTTACGCCGACGACACTCAGGCCTGGCTGAATCTTGGCAAACTCTTATACGACAGATCTGAGCTGGCACAGGCCTCTCAGGCGATAATGAAGGGGTTGCGCAGCGATCCCGAGAACGTTCGTGGCAATTATCTGCTCGGGTCGATTTATCTCGACCTGAAGCTTTACCCCGAGTCGGTTACTCCGCTTGAAAAGGCTCTCACGCTCGAACCTCTGAATATCGACTTCAATCGCCAACTGGCCAGAGCTCTTTCGCTTTCTGGCCGGCAAAACGAAGCGCGTCGCTATTTTCAGAGAATTCTCAGCCTGTCACCCGATGACGCCGAGGCAAGGCAGAACCTGCAGGGAAATATCATGACCGGTTCAGGCGAAGGTATCGTTGTCGTTCAGGGCAAGGGCGAAGAACGAATCGTCGAGAAGCAGACTGCTGAGACAGTTGACCTGCCGGTTTCCGGAAAGGTCTTGTTCGAAGCTGGATCAAAAATCGAGTCTCCGCCTGCGACTGAAATCAAACCGACAGCCGCCGTTGAAGATGCTTCTGCCCCGGTTGCCGCAGTTGTTTCGACTCCAGCAGCAGCTGTTAAACCTGTTGTTCCCGCCGAATCCGTTGTTCCAGCAGAACCTGTTGCTGTCTCCAAACCAGCTGCGCCTGTGGTTGCAGTCATTCCTTCGGTTCCACCTGCCGTGGCTGTCAAACCGGTTCCAGCCAAAGTCGAAGAACCGGCCGCGCCGCCGCCTGTCGTAGAAGAACCCGTAACCGAAAAACCTGTGGCAGCCAGACCGGTTGAAAACGTCTCTGTGGCAGCTGCACCAGAAGTTGTGGTGAAGTCAGTAAAAGAAGCTGATGCTGCTGTTTCCAAAAAGAAAATTGCCGAACAGATCAAAAAATCAGGATTGTCGCCATCTGAGGCTCAGACTGATTCCGGCGAAGATGTTTTTCGTGATGCGGTTGCCCAGGAACCTGAAAAGAAGACTCTTGACCGGAAGGTTGAAGAATTCAGGAAGAAGGGGGCTTTCGAGTTTTCGCGAGGCAACTGGGAAGCGGCTCTGCCAAATTATCTTGAAGTACTCAAGCACAGCCGGGATGCTCAGACCTATGATATGATCGGAGTGATTTTCGAGAAGCTGTCGATGCCAAAAGATGCCTTTGATGCTGTTGAACGTTCATACAAACTCGGGCGCCGCGATGCAGTGACATTGACCAGGCTCGGCCGGCTGGCAGAAACGACCGGTAACTTTACCAAGGGTGAGCAGTATCTGCGCCAGGCCCTGGAAATGAGCCCGCACCGGGTCGATCTTCGCATTCGATATGCGAAATGTCTTGAAGCCAACGGCAATTCGAGTCAGGCAATTGCAGAACTTGAAAAGATTGCCAAGGCCGGCGGTGACTCGTATGCTCTCAAGCGTCGCGCTGAACTGGAAATTGCCAGAATCAAGTCTGCCAGATAGGAATGACAAATATGCCAGAATCATCATATGAAGCGGTAGCTCAGGAACTGGCCAGTTTTAGAAGCAATCTTGAAGCTTTGCAGAAGCTGGTTCTTCTCGTTCAGAATCCTGCCGATGCCAGGGCTTCGGTTTTTGACAAGCTTGACGATCTGGAGAATATCATTCTGGCAGTTTCTGCGCTCAATCAGCGAATTGCCCCCATGGCCAAAAGTGCCTTCGACAATCTGCGCGAAGCTTTGCAGGGTGATCCGCGCCTGAGCCCTGAAAACACCATGGTGATGTTCGAACGTCTTTCGGTTCAGGCTGAAAATATTGTTAGAAGAGTAAACGGTCTTCTCAGTGCCAGCAGCGAAAGCAGAAGCGGTTCTCAGGCAGACGGCATCATCGGAGCCCAGGAAGAAGAAAGAAAGAGGATTTCCCGGGAAATTCACGATGGGCCGGCGCAGACTCTCGCCAGTCTGACCATGCGCATCGATTACTGTATCGAGCAGCACAGCCCTGACCAGAAACTCGTTGCAGAACTGCAGGAACTCAAAGATTCCGTTATTCGCAGCCTGAAAGACATTCGCAGGTTTATTTTCGATTTGCGGCCGATGGCACTCGATGACCTCGGGTTGATTCCGACTCTGGAACAGTTTATCAGCGGTTTCAAGGCCAGAACGGGTGTTTCTGTATACGTGGAAGTCGAGGGTGCCCGCGAAAAAATTGGTGGAGATCGCGAACTGGCTGTATTCAGGGTCATTCAGGAAGCCGCCAACAATGCAGTTAAGCATGCTGAAGCCACCTCAGTGCATATTTTTCTCAACTTCGACAGCGTTAAAAACCGGCTGGCTGTGGTTATCAAAGACGATGGCAAAGGTTTTGACGTCAACGATATCAGAAGAAAATACGGCACTCTGAAAAAGCTTGGACTGATCAGCATGGAAGAGCGGGTGCGCTTCGCCGGCGGTGAGTTCCACATTGTTTCTGATCCAGGAACCGGCACCGTCGTTTCTTTCTGGATTCCTCTTTAAAAGGCAACAGAATGTTTCCAAAGACCCTTCAGGGCAGATTCATTTTTCTTTTCGGCACACTGATCTTCATTACCAATGCATTTCTGGCGGTTGCCGGGTTTTCGCGGGAGCGGATAGCAATGGCTGAAGAAGCGATGAACAATGCCATATCCACCGGAAAAGTTTTGCTTAAGCCGGCTCAGGAATTTCTTGCCTCCGGAAAGCCGGATGCTCTCGATAACATTTTTGTCAGCAGATCTGGTATTTCAGCGGAATTGAAGTTGACAGTCTACGATAAAAACTGGTGGAAAAAGTGGGGCGATGAGCCTAGGGTACCGCCAGGAGGATTTCCGGACATCAATGGCCTTGGCGAGCTCGAAAGTCGTGCCGGGGCAGGGCTTACTTATCGCGAGATTTTTTTTCCCGTGTTTCTCGACAATCAGGTTGCTGGTGCTGTCGGGGTTGGAGTGCCGGCGGTCTGGCAGCATAAAGTCAGAGACAGCGCCGGAGATTTTTCTCTGCTGCTTATGATCAGTATGATTCTTGGTTTGCTGGTAGCAGTTTTTGCTTCCAACAGCATTCTCGAGCCTCTGACTGACCTTATGAACGGTATCGAAGAGTTCGGCCGCGGGGACTATTCAGTCAGAGTCAATGCCAAAGGCACTGGAGAACTCAGATATCTTGGTGAATCGTTCAATCGCATGGCCGTTACGGTTCAGGAAACTTTCAAGGAAAATCTGGTCAGAAACCGGGCAAATGATGAAAAGCTCCAGGAATTATGGGAAATCTATGAACTGATGCGCAAAGTCACTCTGAATGTCGAGTTCAGTGTCATTCTCGAGAAGTTCCTCGAAAAGGCTCAAACTCTTTCTTTCAGTTCCTTTGGGCAGATAGTTCTTCAGAACCGGCGGAGTCTAAGATTTGAAGGGGTAGTAAGCGTTCACGGCGAACGCTACGCCTCCGACGCATATTTTGAAAATATGGTTAACAACTGTTTTATCAGTAAAAGTATTGCCGAGAGCCAGCATGAAGGGGTATCGGCAATCTGTATCCCTCTGCTTTCCGGTCACCGGATGAGCGGGGTCATGCTGCTGGCCAAGAATGACTCCGGAGGATATTCTGAGGGCGTGCGCCGCTTTCTCGAGACCATCGCACCTGTTCTGGCTTCAATCATTGAAAATGCCGCCCTTTATGAAGAACTGGCCGAGTGGAATCATCGGATGAAAAACATTCTGACGAGCATCACCCAGGGTCTTGCGGCTCTTGATTTCAAGAACAGATTTCTCGTGGCCAACGATCAGATGGCAGCCATTTTTGGCATCGGCAACCTAAGTTATGTAAACGCCGGACTCAATGATTTTTGTGCCGCGCTTGGCGATAAAACCTTTGCTGCTGCTTTGATTTCTGAGGTTAATGCATTCAATTCCCTGCCCATGTCCGAGAATTCCTGCTGCCAGAAAATCGAGAAAACTCTGCCATATGATGATGGCGCTGCACATCGGCAGATAAAGCTGCAGTTGTTTCCCCTCCATGAGGAAACCGAAGTCAAGGGGTGTGTTCTTTCGCTCGAAGATGTCACAGCGCAGAAAAAGATGGAACAGCAGATGCTGGAAAATGAAAAATGGGCTGTTATGGGTCGTCTGGCGGCTTCGGTCGCCCACGAAATCCGCAATCCCCTGGTTGCGATTCGCAGTCTGGTTGAAATTATCGGTGAAGAGGTCGAGGGGCCGCTGAAGGAACACGCGGGTGTCATTCTGGGTGAAGTTCTGCGCCTCAATAGAGTAGTTGCCGAACTCCTGAGTCTGGTGCGGCCCGAAAAAGCTACCCTCAAAAGCTGCAATCTCGTTGACCTTATCGATGAATTGCTGCTGCTGGTGCGTTACGAAGCCGCCAAAAATGAAATCAGACTGACGAAGAATTATTCCATCAGTCCTTGTTTTGTGCCCATCGATCCCGAGAAAGTCAAACAGGCTACCCTTAATATTCTTCTCAATGCCTATCAGGCAGTAGGCAAGGGTGGAAATGTCGAAATCGGCCTGGAAAAAGTCGGCAATCATGCTGTAATTGTTGTTCGTAACGACGGACCGGTCATCGATGAAGCAATCAGAGCGAAAATTTTCGAACCATTTTTCACCACCAAGTCAAATGGAACCGGCCTTGGGCTGGCTATTACCTGCAAAATCGCCGAACTGCACGGGGGGCGGGTCGAGTTTGAATCCCGGCCGGGTTTGACTGAATTCAGATTTTTTGTTCCTGATGGAGTTGGCAATGGCTAAAATACAAACAAGAAAAGGCATTACCCCCAAGATTCTGATCGTTGATGATGAGGAATCGGTTCTCTATACGCTTGAAGCGGTGTTGCGTCCTGAGGGTTATGCCGTCTGCAAAGCCCGCTCGGCTGATGAAGCTCTGGCGGTTTTTCAGAATGGGGGCTTCGATCTGGTGATTACCGATCTGACCATGCCCGGAGATTCTGGAATGGTTTTGCTCGAAAAACTAGTCGGAGAACGGCCAGAGACACTGGTTATCATCATAACCGCCTATGGTTCCGAAACCGTTGCCGTCGAAGCAATGAAGCGCGGTGCCTATGACTATCTGCCGAAGCCTTTTTCAAATGATGAACTTCGGCTTACTGTCAGGCGGGCTGTTGAAAAGTGCTATCTGCGCATCGAGAATCAGCAGCTTAAAGATCAGCTGCAGCAGCGTGAAGGCCTTGCGACCCTCATCGGGTCAAGCGAATGTATGCAGAGGGTTTATGACCTG
>CAZPCO010000047.1:0-13591 GCA_964585025.1 uncultured bacterium
TCAGGGCGTTCATATCCCGGCCCTTCAGGCCGCCCATCGCCGTATCCAACAGCTTCGGAAGTCAGTTCTCTGGTTGACTCCGCAAAATCGCAAACCTCGCTTCAAGACCTCAAGATTGAGAAGCCTGCTTCAGTTCCTGCCGGGCCATCCGAAAATTCAAAACCAGCTCCCGAAAAGGCAGATAACGTATCACAGCCGATTTCTGAAAACGAGATTTCTGAAACTCCCGCCGTGATTCCGGCCAACGAACAAACTGTGCCTGCCGGTCCATCAGCAGATTTTCAGAATACTCCGGCAAACATTGAAGAGATTGTTCCTGTTTCATGGCCGGAAACTGACCAGGATCCGGAATTTGCCTCTGCTACTGCTCAGCCGGGCAATGGTAAAGGCTCAGAATCAGTCAGGCTTTACGAAAAGAGCGATCCTCTCGAACCAGCTTTGATGACCATGGGCAAGCCTGCCGATGTCGAGGATGATCCGACTAAGGTCCTCAAGATTTCAGGCATGCTGGTGCCTGAGAAGCACCCGGTCGGTCGGCGCCGTCAACTGGATCGCTGGGTTCTAAAAACAGATGACGGGCAAAGGATTCCTTTAAAATCGAACCTGAAACTTCTTACCGAAGTGCGCCGTGAGAATCTTCTCGATGGCCGGGTGGTCCTCAGCGGTCACTACATCAGGTCTGGCCTCAACGAAAGTTTGCGCTATTTTGCCGTTGAATCGGCCGTATCGGCCGGAAAAGAAGACGCCTCTGGCTCTGTCGATATCGGCAGGATTGCTTCTGCAAGCGTCGAGCTGAACAAATGAAGCCGGCAGCCTGAAGAGATTCGATGGAAAAAGAAAAACTCGACAAAATTCTGGCGATGATGCCCCCGAACCCCGGTGTATATCTGATGAAAAACCGGGTCGGCGAGATAATCTACGTCGGCAAGTCGCGATCATTGAAGAAGCGGGTCAGATCATATTTCAACCGGCATCATGACAATGTCAAGACCTCGGTGCTGGTTTCGGCTGTTGAAGATATAGAATTCATCATTACCGGCAGTGAAGTTGAAGCTCTTATTCTTGAGAACAACCTCATCAAGAAACATCACCCCCGCTACAACATTCTGCTGAAAGACAGCAAAACCCACCCATATATCAGAGTAACCTTGAAAGAGGCCTATCCCAGACTTGAGAAGGTTCGAAAAGTCGTTTATCGTGATGGCAACCAGTATTTCGGGCCGTTTCCCAATGAGTATGATTTAGCAAGAATCATAGACCTGTTGTCACGAAACTTCCGGCTTTGTACCGCCAAAAAGGCAATCATCCCGGGGAAGAAGGTCAGACCCTGTTTGAAATATCATCTGGGCCTCTGCCAGGGCATCTGCCAGAACGCCGTCTCTCCTGTAGAATACAGTGTAGCCATCAACAAGGCTGTTGAAGTGCTTGCCGGCAGAGTTCCGCCCGATTTTTCCGGTCTGGAAAAACAGTTGCGCGATCTGGCCGGCCAGTTCCGTTTCGAAGAAGCCGCAGAGGTCCGTGATACGCTGACCGCGCTCAAAAGATTCTTCGAAAATCAGAAAGTCGAATTTCTCAAACCGGTCAATCTTGATTTCTGGGGTATGAGTGAAGCCAATGACCGGCTGATATTTTCGGTTTTTTTTATCAGAGGCGGCAAGATGCTTGGCAACCGGATTCTCGACATCGAGCGCGAGCCTGACTCAGACAATGCCGAAGTGCTAGCCAGCGTCATTTGCCGCTTTTATGACAACAACCTGATTCCATCTGCCATTTACTGCGGAATGGCCCCGGATGGTCTGGAGTCGGTTCTTGAACTGCTGGCTACAAAAGCCGGACGAAAAGTTGCTTTCAACATTCCGCGCAAAGGGCAGTTTCTCGATCTGCTTGCAATGGCCAACAACAATGCTCTTGAGATACTGCGCAACGTCAAGTCAGAAGGGCATGAGCGTCTCGATGAATCGGTTATCGAGCTGCAGAAGCTTCTCGATCTTAAAGTGCCGCCATATCGAATCGAATGTGTCGACATTTCTCACATTCAGGGAACCGACCCGGTAGCATCTCTGGTGGTCTGCCAGAACGGTCGACCCCGCAAGGGCGAATACCGTCTTTTTCATATAAAATCGGCTCATGGCGGCGATGACCCGGCTTCAATTGCAGAAGTGACCAGAAGAAGGTTTACGCGCCTTCTGCGTGAGAGGTCGCCCCTGCCGGATCTTTACATTGTCGATGGCGGCATCACCCAGGTTCGGGCTGCCATGCGTGAGTTGCAAGAGCTCGACCTGCACCCGGATATTCTTGGCCTTGCAAAGCGGGAAGAAACTCTTGTTAAACCTGATGGCAGCGAAATACAGCTTCCTTTCAGCAGCAAGGGCATGCAGTCCATCATCAAACTGCGCAACGAAGCGCATCGTTTTGCCAACACCTTTCAAAAGAAAACTCATAATCGCCGGGTGCTGCGCTCGGCGCTGCTGAATCTGCCCGGCGTCGGCCCGGCGACGTTGCGCAAGGCCCTCTGGGAGTTCGGATCGATGGCGAATATTGCCCGCGCCGGGGTTGACGAGCTGCAGAAACGCTGTCATATTCCACGCAAAACGGCAGAAATAATAATTGCCTCATTGAAAGAAGGAAACAATGACCAGAGCGTCTAAGCTGCTAATGCTCGTCATTATGCTGATGTCGTTTGTACAGCCGGCAATTGCAGGTTCGGAAGCAGCTGCCCCGGGCCTGCCAGTGGCCTCCAGCGCCCAATGTCTAGAAAAAGCCTTCTTGAAGGCTTTCAATGATCCAGAAGAATTCAAAGCCACCGGCATTTTTCAGCTGCTGGGGTACAGCGGCGATGAAATTGCCCAGATCGGTAAAATTACACCACGGCCGGCAAGCATCAGTATTGAAGGAGAAGAAGCCGCAGGTAACGGGGTTTATAAGACCCTGAAGGTACATTGTAATAAGGTAATTTATTACAACCTGACCATAGAAAAGGTTCTTTTCGAGTTTCCTGAATGCAGTATCGATACTGATGAACTGGCTGCCGGCAGACTTCGGTTCAAGACTGGTGAAAAGATCAGTCTGGTAACGGAAGTTTCGGCTGCTGACATTTTGAAGGTATTTTCGCTATATGCAAAAGCCCGATCTCTTACCGGTTTGCGGATGGATCTCAAGAAAGATTGCGCCAGCCTGCGGGGCCGGGTAAAAAGCGGCATTGTCACCGTTGATTTCAGGTTGCATGGCAACACCAGGCTGGTCGATGCCAAGACGGTCTTGTTCAAATGTGAAAAACTGATACTCAATGGAATGCCGTTGCCACGCAATGCAATTGCAGCAATCTTTCGCCAGATAAACCCGGTTTTCGATGCCGGCAAAACCTGGTTGAATCTGAATGTCGCCCAAATCTGTATCAAGCCGGGATTCGTAGAAACACACGCTTCCATAGACCGCAAGAAAGGTTAAAAAAATGCCTACCAGTAGAAGAATACATAGAATTTCCCAAACACTTCATCAGAGACAGCTTGATATAGTAATCGCTCTGGATTTTGTACACGATCAGCATAATCTTTCGGCAGTTCTTCGTACTGCCGATGCCACAGGATTCGGCAGGGTCATCTGGGCCCCCGATTTTAAAAAGCCGGAAACTGTGAATCCTGAGGTTTCAAAGGGTTCGGAACGCTGGGTCGATCTTCAGGTTGTCGACGATCTCAAAGCATCGCTTCTTGAACTTCGCAGCCAGGGTTATAAAATCGCCGCCACCCACATGGGACGTGAAGCCGTCGATTTTAGAACTCTCGACTGGACCACCCCATGGGTGTTGGTTTTCGGTAATGAACATCGGGGCTGTTCTGACGCGACGGTTGAGATGGCTGACTGCAATATTTTTCTGCCGATGGCCGGCTTTGTACAGAGTCTCAATATATCTGTCGCCGCTGCGGTAACCATGTATGAGATTCAGCGCCAACGTCAGCTGGCCGGAATGTACAATCGCAATGCCTCGCGCGAACAGGTCGATCTGCTGTACAGCCAATGGCATCTTGCCGACGAAGACCTGGTTCCTGATGATCTGTACAGACGACCGGAAGGACCTCTGCCTCCCGCTGATCAGCCGCACAAAGACGGTCGGGCTGATTGTCCGTTCCTGCGGCGTCGGCAAAAAGTCTGAACATTCACAAACGTCGACAAACATAAAAGCCTTGCTTTGGCAGTTTCAGCCGCCAAAAGAGGCTTCTGACTGTACAGGTGGTGTACAAAAAAAACAAAAAAAGTTAAAAATATCGTTTAGAAAAATTCGAACCTTTCCGAAGAGGTTTTTACCAAATATGGGAAGACCGAAATGGAGTTGGTCGATGAAAAAAATGATACACGGATTAAGGGACTGGTTTAAAGATTTCGTCAGAGCGCTGGTTTTCTTTCTCTTCCTGCAAACCTACGTTGTACAGGGATTTGTGATCGAAGGGGCCTGCATGGAGCCTGAGCTTCATTCTCGTGAGAAAATCATTGTCAACAAAATGGTCTATATGATGAAGGAGCCTGAGATCGGCGAAGTAGTTGTTTTCTCGTATCCTCTCGAGCCCGGCAAGGATTTTGTTAAACGCGTGGTAGGAGTTCCTGGTGACCGCATCGAAATCAGGGATGGCTATCTGTACCGCAATGGCAAGATGATGAAGGAACCTTTTGTCAAAGAATATGTCTTTGGAAACTATTGTCCACAGAAAATTCCTGCCGACAAAATCTGCGTCATGGGCGATAATCGCAATAATTCACATGACAGCAGATCCTGGGGGCTGCTCGACCGCAAACTCATCAAGGGTCGCGCGGAACTAAAATTCTGGCCTCCCGATTCAATCGGTAGAATTGCGGCTCTCAAGGATTAGCAGATTTGACACCCTCCGGTAATCTGTATATATTCTGACTGACGTCAGGAGAAGAAATCTTGGTTACATCATTCAAACTCAGCGGCTTTACCTGTCCGGCCTGTGGGGCAGTATTCGAGGCCAGAACCGTGACTTCGATAACTCATCAGGGCCAGGATTCCGATTTCCTGCCCCATTATCTGGGCGAAAACCCGCTGCCCTTTTTTCTGGTACAATGCCCTGAATGCAGTTATGCCGGTTATCCCGAAGATTATTCCATTGATGCCCCCGAAGGACATAAGGTTTCTACAGCATTCATCAAAAAGGTTCTCAGCCTGCCATTGAGTAAAAAAATGCCGGAAGAAGCTCTCAAGTTCTTTGTAGCCGGCAAAATATATGAAGAAACCAGCCGTAACCCTTATCATATCGGCAATCTGTATCTGCGCGGTTCGTGGTGCTGCCGACTGCGAGAAAACCGCAAGGCCGAAATTGAACTGCAGCAACTGGCTGTAAAATTCCTCAAGGTTGCCGTCGAGAAATCGACGATAGCGAACCCAGACAATCTGCCGGTGGTTACTTATCTGATCGGTGAACTCTATCGCCGTCTCGAAGACCGCAAGTCGGCGAGAGAATGGTTTGGAGCGGTTGAAGAAGTTATAATTGACCCTGAACAGCAGTGGATTCTTGAATTAACACAAAAACAGGCCGAATTGAATGAGCATTTCATCAACTGAAGCTCACATTGAAAGGGAGTAGGGTCCGCTGCCGTCCTGACAATCCCGGGTTTCCGCATAAATGTTTGTGATTTTTGCAAAAATCGCATAAACTCATAAGCATCTGGAAATTCGGGATTGTTTATTTCGGGGTGATTCGATGCATAGAGTCAAAGTGCGTTATGCCGATGAAAAAGGCAATACGAGTGAAGAGGTTTTTGAAACCCGCTCTCTTGAAGAGTTGCGCGCCTCATTCAGCGCCAGAGGTTATTACATTCTGGCAGAGACCGGTCTTGAAGAATCATTGCTCGAACGCTGCAGAAAAGCGCTTGCTTTCAAAAAAGGCGCTTCGATCAAAGAGCTGAATGAATTCACCAAACTGATTCGTACCCTTATCAGATCCGGTATGCCGGTAACCGATGCCATTGCAGTGCTTCTCGAGGACGCCGATGATTCCCCGATGAATCAGGCTTTGCGTGATGTACATAAAGACATCCGCGAGGGAATCTCTCTTAGCCGCGCTTTGGGCCGCCACCCCGACATTTTTCCTGATATTTACATCAAAACTATCGTGGCCGGCGAAAAGGCCGGAGCACTCGACAACATCCTCAAACGTCTTTCCGAATACTTCGCAAGCTCGATCGCCATCAGGCGCAAGATCATTGCTGCTCTGACCTACCCGGCGATACTGCTTGGGGTTTTGACGCTGGCGGTAACTTACATGGTCGTGGCTGTCGTGCCTGAATTCACCAGCCTGTTCAAGAGCCTTGACATTCCGCTGCCGATGATGACCTCAATTTTGTTGTCTACTTCAGAATTTCTTGGCGACTGGTTTCTGCTCATAATCTGCCTTCTGGCTCTTGGGCTTGGAATTGTTATCAGTTTCTCACACACACCTGAAGGCCGGAAACGCGTCGATACCCTCAAGCTGAAGATTCCGCTGATTCGAGACCTCGAGAAGAATTTTGCCTTCAGCCAGTTCGCGCGCACGATGGCAACGATGATCGAAGGCGGCATTCCGATTCTCGACAGCCTGCATGTCGTTCTCGACAGCCTCGAAAACCGGGTGATCGCCGCGCGGTTCGCCGTTCTGCCCGAACTCCTCGAAAAAGGGCAGGGGTTTGGTCAAGCCCTGAAAAGTATTCCCGATACGCCATCGATTATTTCGCGCGTCGTCTATGTCGGTGAAGAATCAGGCAATCTCGGCGAGATGCTGGAAAACCTCGCCGAACATTATGACGAAGAAATAACCGAACTGACAGATACGATCACATCGCTGATCGAACCGGTGCTTTTTCTTGGCATGGCCCTCGTCGTCGGCACCCTGATTGTAGCGTTGCTCTACCCGGTGCTTACGGCCGCATCAAAAATCAATTAGGACTGAAACAGAGATGGAAAACTTCAAAGAGCTTCTCGTGAAAAAGCGTATTGTCGATGCCAATAAGGTAGAAAAAATCTTTGCAGAAACCGCCGGCAATGCCGACGCGGTAATCCGCCGTCTCGACGCCGATGCCGAAGTCTCTGACCAGAACCTTATCAAGGCTTTTGCCGCCACTTTTCGCAAAAAGGCTCTTTGCGA
This sequence comes from uncultured bacterium, assembly GCA_964585025.1. Lineage (GTDB taxonomy): Bacteria > Muiribacteriota > Ozemobacteria > Ozemobacterales > Ozemobacteraceae > Rifleibacterium. Next base: position 7,134 of record CAZPCO010000047.1, read on the forward strand.
GATTCTGGTTGAAGAAGGCTATATAACTCTTGAATATGTTCAACAGCTGATCACTGAATTTGGTGCCATTCCGGCCAATCTGGGCCAGGCGTTGATAGACAGACGGTTGATCACTGAAGAAGAATATGCCCGGGCTGTCGCTCTCGAACTGGGTATCGATTATATCGATCTTAACCGCTACGAGGTCGATGACGAACTTTTCAACAGCATCGACGTTGCTCTCATGCGCCGTTATTGCTTCATTCCGCACCAGAAGATCGGCAAAGAAATTCTTCTGATCATGCATGACCCAGGCAATGTCGATGCGATCGAAGAGCTTGAAGTTCAGCTCGGCATGCCGATCAGACCGGTTGCCGCGTCGAAAGCGGCGATCCAGAAACTGCTGAATCTGATGATCGAAACCAGTCTGGATTCAAAGGTGGTTTTTGCCGATCTCGAGAATTTTCCGCCGCTCGAAGTCATGGTCGAAGAAGATGAAGACGCTGCTCCGGCCGCCGGAGTCGCAAGAACTTCAGGTTTCGGAACCGAAACGCCGGTTATCAGAATGGTCGATGCGATCATTCTCAAGGCAGTTCGCAAGCGCTCGAGTGACATTCACTTCGAAGTCTACGAATCACAGCTCAAGGTCAAATACCGTATCGACGGGGTTCTTTTTGAGGTTCTTTCTGATGTCGAGCCACGTTTGCGCGGCCCGATCATTTCACGCCTCAAGGTCATGGCCCAGCTCGATATCGCCGAAAAGCGCATTCCCCAGGACGGCCGCTTCAAGCTGAAAATCGACGATCGCTTTGTCGATTTCCGCGTTTCGGTGCTGCCATCGATTTTTGGCGAAACCGTCTTTCTGCGCATTCTTGACAAATCGGCCCTGGGCCTCGACATTCAGAAGCTCGGTCTGGCTGGCGACGATCTGCTGCTCTTCAAGCGCAATGTCAAAAAACCTTATGGCATGATTCTCATTGCCGGCCCGACTGGTTCCGGCAAAACAACAACTCTTTATTCGGCTCTGAAGTTCGTTCACACCCCGAAGGACAAATTCATCACCATCGAAGACCCGGTCGAATACCAGTTGCCCGATATCGTACAGATAGCGGTCAACGAAAAAAAGGGTCTCACTTTCAGTTCGGGGTTGCGGTCGATTGTCCGCCAGGACCCAGACAAGATTCTCGTCGGTGAAATCCGCGACCCTGAAACGGCAAAAATAGCCATCAATGCAGCTCTTACCGGCCATCTGGTTTTCAGCTCGATTCATGCCAACAACGTTACTGACGCCATTTCGCGCCTCGAAAACATGGAAATCGACCCATACGAGTTCGTCAGTTCCTTCAACCTGATCATGTCGCAGCGTCTGATCAGGCTGAACTGCAAAAACTGCGTGACCGATGACACGACGATCACCGAAGAAATGCAACGCCTGACCATCGACTTCCAGCATTATGCCCATGTCAAATTCAAGCGCGGCAAAGGCTGCCGCTTCTGCCACGATACCGGGTATCAAAGCCGTTCGGGTATCTTTGAAGTTCTCGAACTTTCACCGGCAATCAAGCAGATGATTCTGACCAGGCAGTCACCGCTCGAAATCAAAAAAGCGGCTATTGCCCAGGGTATGGTGCCGCTGCGACGGGCAGGCTGGCAGAAGGTTGAACAGGGTTTGACGACTTTTGAAGAAATGAACCGCGTGACCTTTGAAGAAGGGGTGCTCTGATGAATCTCTACACCGATCTTGTTGCTCTTGATATCGGCACCAACAGCCTCAAACTGGCGGCAATCGACCCGGGCCCGGCCCGTCAGGGTTATGTAATCAAAAACCTGGCCCGCGTCGAATTACCGCAGGGTCTGGTGGGGGGTGATTTCACCAGCCCGTTCATCAGCGACCTCACTGTATTCAAGAACACCCTTTATGGGCTGGTTAAGAGCGTTAAGAATACCAGGCAGGGTTTTGTCATCGGCCTGCCCGACCGCTGGGTTAAACTGCATCTTGCCACCCTCGAGCTTTCTGAAAACGAAAGGCGCTCACCCGGTTTTCTTTCCTGGCGGCTTGAAAAGAGTCTGCCGATTCCCGAGGGAATGAATGTTATCGTCGATTACCAGATTCTTGGTCCCTCAGGCACGGTGCCCGGCCAGTTCAATGTTCTGGCGGCAGCGGTCAAAAAAGAGCTGATCGAGATTCTTTCAAGCATGACAACCGATCTGCATATGGAAGTCATGGCCTTCGACACTTCATCGATGGGCGTTTTCAATCTTTTCGAAGAATCTTTTCCAGACAAAACCGTTGACCAGACAGTGATCAACCTGCATATAGGGCATGAAACGACGGTATTCAAGGCATACAATCGCGGCGCCCTGATGTACGAGCGCGTTATCGAGGTAGGCGGCGAAGAATTCGCCAGAACCATCAGCGAACTGGATTCTGTAAACCTTGAAACTGCCATGAAAACCAAAGAGAGCGAGAAGTTCTTTCCGGTTAACCGCAGCGATATCAGCCAGCTGCTGGGCAAAAGGCAGCGTATCGAACGCATATTTGGCAACTGGCTGCGCGAACTGAATGTCACCTTTCGCTTTTTTCAGGACAAATTCAATGTCGCCAGACTGCCGGCTGTATTCATGACCGGTGGCAGCTCGATGTTCGCCGGTCTCGACGTTTTTCTCAGTGAATATCTTGAAACCTCCTGCGTTCAATTCAATCCTCTCGACGAAATTCCGCTGGCCGGAAAACTCGAAGATGCCAAAGCCAAGGCCGGTCCGGCATTTGCAGCTTGTCTGGGCCTTCTGGCAAAGTAGGTATTTATGAAACATTTTCTGAACTTCAAACCGACGATCGTGTTCCGCAAAGGCAGCAGTTTCATGCTCAAAACTTCGCTGCTGATACTCTATGCCGTGCCTCTGGCCCTGGCAGTATTTTTGGCTTCCAAATATTTCGCCGCCGTCGAGACGACGCGCTTCTACCAGGAAGCCGAAGCCACATTGATTGCCCGCACCGGTGAATTCAACGAGCAGTTGAACCGTGACCGGCCTGCACGCGAAGATATCGAAGCAGAAGAAAAGAATTATCAGGCGTACCGCCATGCATCACTTCTTGGTCATACATCCTGGAGCAACCTGTTGAACCGTCTTGAAAAGCTGACTCCGGCACAGGTCAGATTCAGAAAAATCGGCATACGCCCTGACAAGCTGGTGCGCATAAGTCTTGAAGGGGAAACTTCAGACCTTTCGCATGCTACTGCCCTGTTGCGCAGTCTTTTTGCCGAAAGCGTTTTCGTCAATCCGATTCTGAAAAAGCATGCCAGAGCAAAACTTGGCGACAGTGAAGGCATTGTCTTCACACTCGATGTCGATTATGCCGGCGAAAGCGGGGAATTGCCATGAATCCAAACGAACTGCGAAAACTCAAGGAACGCGCCCCTCTGCCGCTGGTAGTACTTTTTATCCTGTTCCTGCTGCCAACGATTTTGATCGAGCCCGAAAACCTGGCACTCAACGCCGCTGCCGAAAGCTGCCAGGCAGCGGTTAAAAGCGCCCGGGCCGCAGTCCGCAACCGTGAAGCCAACAAGGCCCAGAAAGAAAAACTGCAGCATCTGCAGTCGATTCGCCGCGATTTTCAGGCAGTTCTACCTGTTGAATCACAATTGCCGGCGATCATCGATCAGCTGCAGCAGCTGGCGGCAGGCAATGCCGTTTCGCTTGAAGAAGTGAGATACGAATTCAACGATGAATTCGACAAACTGGCCGTGCCTTCATATCGTCTGCAGATGAATCTAAAAGCCGACTATGCAGGCATGCGCAGCTTTCTTGCCGCTGTCGAAAGTCTCGAATCTCCCGTTCTCATTCAGGAGATCGTCCTAATCGAGGGCACCCGTTACGCCCTTTCCATGAGGTTGCTGACCAAATGATCGATCAGAATTATACTCACAAGCATCGCGAAGACGTTATCGATACTCTCAAGTTGCGTGCCCGCGAACGCCGGGTGCTTTACGGCCTTATCATCATTCTGCTGCTGACCGTTTTTTACGAAAACGGTGGTGACCTTTTCAGCAGTTTGATAACTGGCAATTTTGAAACAGCAACGCTCGGCAGCCGCAAAAAATTGACGATCAAGCCGGAAGTCATGAAAAAAATTTCCCGGGCGTTTGCACCGGTGCTGCCTCAATATCCGCAGTACGCTGGCCGATTGAAACATGACGCCGCACTTCTCGAAGATGCCATCAAACTGGCATCGACGCCCGAGCTGGCCGAAAAGGCAGTCGACAGCAGCAGAACTGCTGTTCTCAGGCTTTTCGAATTCACTTCGCACCCGGTCATCGGCAAATCAAAGCAGCTCGAAGCGCTCGAAAAAGAACTGGTGCAGGCGGCAAAACTTCTTCAGATCAAACTCACAGCCCGCAACGACTATCCGGGCATCAACTTCAAAAAGACTCCCTCCATGGTCGAAAGCACCGGCCAACGCAACCTTTTCTCCTGCAATTGAGGGGTCGGAAAATGAACAAGGGCGTATCGAGAAAAACAGGTGGGTGGGCAAGTGGGCGTCTGGGGTTTACGCTCATTGAAATGCTGGTGGTGGTTTCGGTCATCGGCATTCTGGTGAGTGTGGCCGGGTATCATAATGCCCGGGTTTTGAAAAATTCGAAAGATGCCGCGCTTCTGCATGAGCTGAACCTGATGCGCACTGCGGTGCATCAGTATGCTCTGGCGCATAACGGCCGGTTTCCTGAAACGCTTCAGGAACTGGCGCCCGACTTTATCAGCCGGGTGCCCGAGCAATGGCACGGCAGCAATGCTGCCGGGTTATGGTGCTACGATGCGGTTGAGGGTCTGGTAACCCTTTACGGCCGCGATATGGCTGAAACTTCAGCAGTCGATGCAGGTGGGCGCAAATATGCAGAATATTGACAAGAGCGGCATGACTTTGCTCGAACTGATAGTCTGCACGGTTATCATCGGTATTCTGTCGTCTACGGCTGTGCCGATCGCCAGAAACGTCGTCAGACAGCAGAAAGAGGAACTGCTGCGCGAGAACCTGCGGGAAATGCGCAAAGCAATCGACCGCTTCTACGAGAGAAAATCCTCACGCGAACCCGGCCTCGATGACGCGGCTTATTATCCAGTGAACCTTGAAGAACTGGTAGATGCCAGAATGTTACGCAAAATACCGGTTGACCCGTTCACCGAAAAACCCGACTGGAAAACCCGCTCATCGACCGATGAAAAGAGCTCAGACAGCTCAAACCTGCAGAATGTTTTCGACGTTTATTCTGCCAGTGAAAAAATCGACATGCGCGGTCAGCCATACCGTGAATGGTAATTGCTCAAAAAAGATACATTTTGAACAATTAGCGTGCAAGGGTTTGTGTGTATAAAAGTTGCATCGGTATGCGGGGCAATGTTCTGTCTCTTGTGTATTCATAGTCTTTTTCACGGCCAACTCAGTGCACGGCACCAGCGAAAGCCTATTTAAACGCCTTTTAACAGCTGATTTTGAATTATTGATGCTTTTAAAACCACTCATAATCTAGGTCTCAAAACTTGGCACGAAATTTGCTTTATGACGTGCGGAATTTGATTCCGGAGGTCGCGATTATGAAGACGCAGTATAAAATTATCGTTCTCGTTCTTATGGCAATGTTCGTTCTTACCCTCAGTGCAGGAGCACAGATGAGTGATCTGGATATAATTCACAGTGAATCGAAAGAAATTATCGATGCCGACGGCAGCGTTTCGATTCGCATCGACTGGCTGCGCCGCCCAGGCGAAATGGCGATGACCATCACCTACAATGGCTATCTGACTCAGGAAGGGATGGCCAACTTCTACCTCGATCTCAACGGTCAGACCCGTGAATTCATGACGATGAAGCAGGAAATGAAAAACCGGGCCCAGAAAATTCGCATTCTTTCGTTTCACCCGACCCAAAAAGTAAAAGGTGTGAACCGCCTGGTTGAGCTGCCCGAAGGAACCGTCGTCGACAGTCTGCTGTTCCGCAATGCCCCTTATTACAAGCAGTTTGGCGATCTCAACGTCGGCATTAAATTCTTCATCCATGGCCGCTGGGATGGAGATGGCAACAACAATAACGAAAACTATCTGTTCAGCTTCACAAGCCCGGTGACTGACATGCCGCAATATCATTTCTGAGAAGCCGCATTAAACCCCGGAGACAGGTTGCCTGCCTCCGGGGTTTTTCTTTGCAGCGAAAAAATTAGGTCTCTGAAAATTTTCGGGGTAGAATTGACATATGAGTTAATCAAGGAGGAAAAACTTATGCTGAAAAAAGGAATTTTGTTGTCAGCGCTTGTATTTGCCATGCTGGTGATGGCTTCGAATACCGCAGAAGCCAGACGCGGCATCGTTGTACCCACCGCCTGGGGTTATGGCGTGGTCAACAGTCCGGCACCTTATATATGGCCGGCCTACGGCTATCTGGGCATGCACCCGGCAATGCCGATACCGACCGCAAGAATGCCTGC
>CAZPCO010000048.1:0-3567 GCA_964585025.1 uncultured bacterium
TAGAAGAGGCTGAAGGAGCAATTCGAGTTCGTCGGCATGTTCAGCGCCAGTCATCGCAAGAATCTTCTCACGTAACCGCTCCGGCACTTCAGTAATAGTAATGCCATAGCGGTCAGTCAATGCCGTCAATGCTTCAACAATCGCTTCGAGATGCATTTTTTTCTCCGGGTGGGAGCAACAGGTTAATACCAGCCTGTATTCAATTTTACAATCGCCAGCAGTCTTTTTAAAGTAAAAAGTTGGGAATCTTGCGTCGCGAGCAGAACATTTTCATATAGAGCTGAAACCGATGCATCAGAAAAGCAGTTTTTTCCTGATTCAATGCTCTTTCGATACTCGGCTGGAACCTCACGCTTGAAATGGCCGATTCGCCAGCCATTTAAATCACTTACCGGCAGTCTGGCCAGAAAAGGATCAGTCAATGCCAGGCGATCGATGATAATCGGTCTGGTTCCGGCCCAGAAACCAAGCATGCCGTTAAAATCATTTTCCAGATACGCAACGCCTGAACCAGCGATCTGTCGGCCGATCTGACTCCATTCAAAGTCCGGGAAAATTTCACCTGGCTGACTGTAAAGATAGGCATAAAGCGAGCAAACATCGAAATAATAGCCGCGTTCATCAGCAATTCCATGGTTAAGTGAAAAGTCCTGGAATCCAAGGCCTGTGTTGACAGGAGTGTGCGGGAATACAAAAAGGAAAATAACGAGAATGCCAGCCATGCCACGCACCAACGCTGGACGGGCAGATTTAATGCGCTCATAAATTCCTGATTCTGCAAGCACGAGCAGCGACACAAAAAACGGCACCGACAAAAAGCGGCCCCGCATGAAGTCACCACCGACCCAAACCACATACAAGACATACAAAAGGATACCAAAGGCTATCGAGCGGCCATAACGTCTGCCGGTAAACCACCCGGCCAGAATGCCGGCACCAAGAACCATAATGGTAATCGGATCATTAAACAATGTTTCCTGAAGGTAACGACATCCCTGGAGAATAAGCTCAACCCGGCCGATACCGGTCATCAGCTTTGCATAAGCGGTATTCGGAAACAAAGCACCATAGTATGTCAGCGAAAACAGCGACCAGACGGCAAGAGGAAGAAAGAGCCACAGACCGGCGCAACGACGCGCTGCCACATCCGACTGATTCCGTTCGCCGATCAGCATCATAGCCGGCGGCAGAGCAAGCAAAAGCAGATCATGACGGCAGAGGCCGACCAGAGAAAAGGCAAACAGCGAACAACGAAAATTGCCGGCTGCCAGCTCAGAGGCGGGTCTTTCTGAGGCAAACCCTGAAAGTATGCCTGTCGCCAGCAACAGATAGCATAGAATATTTTCGAGCCCGGAAGTCGTGAAATCAAAAAAGGCATTCGAAGCTGCTGCCAGCAACAATATCAGCGTCAGGCGCTCACCAGAACCGAAATGACGCTGCAGAATCATGCCCAGCATTAAAAACGCTATCAATGACAGCAGAATAACGTTGAAAAAGTGGTCAGGCGAGACAAATCTGAAAATAGCCAGCATCCAGTACCAAAGTGGACTCGTATAAGCCTGGACACGTTGGTGCGGGTTCCAGTTCGGCCCATTGCCGGCATACAGTTGTTCGAGAGATCTGAAATTGATGTAAGCATCGTCACAGACCCAGGCGTTTTTAAAAAAGACAAGCAGCAGCAGAACGGCAAGCAAGCCGCAGAACCATTGCCAGAAACGACTGGGGGATACTTCGCTCATCGTTACCTCTTGACCTTGTTTTGCCAATATTAACACACCGGCAACAAAAACAATATGTAAATGGTGAGTGTCGATACAGGCGTTTGCAACAAAACCTGTTTACCCTGGTTGATGATTCTGTTATTCTCATCTGCAGTATATTCGACGGCACGAGGTGCAGTTATCGGCAGATCGTTTGAAAAAATACTAATAACCACGCAGACCAGCATTCTCGACACCCTCAGGGTCATCGACGACACGGCATTTGAAATCGCTCTGGTGGTTGACGCAGACGAGCGTCTGATCGGTACGGTTACCGATGGCGACATACGCCGCGGCATCATCAGGGGTGCCGACCTCGGCAGCCCCATTTCGGCTTTGATGAATACCAGACCGATTACCGCACAGCAAAATACCCCTGACGATGAACTGCTGTTTCTCATGACCAACCGTTCGATCAAACATCTGCCGGTTGTCGACCGACAGATGCGGGTCGTCAGACTCGTGCAGCTGAAAGACCTGATTGCCCGCAAACCCCGGCCGAACGTAGCAGTTATAATGGCCGGCGGTCTGGGCTCACGCCTCGGGGAAATCACCCGCGAGATTCCCAAGCCGCTGCTGCCGGTTGGCGGCCGCCCGATCATCGCTCTCATCATCGAACAGTTGCGCCGTCACGGTATCGAAAACATTTTTGTTTCAATCAATTATAAAGCCGAAAAAATTCGGCAGCATTTTGCCGAAAATCCGATCACCGGGGTAAGCATCACCTTTTTAGAGGAAGAGCAATTCCTTGGAACCGCCGGTTCTCTGTCGCTGCTGCCAATGCGGCCGGAACAGCCATTCATCCTGATGAATGCCGACATTCTGTCGCCGATAAATTTTGGCAACCTTCTCGAGTTTCATCAGACAGGCGCCAAACCCATGACCGTTTGTACCCGGGAGTTCAATTTCCAGATTCCTTATGGTGTTTTGCAGATGCGTGGCGACGAACTGCTCGATATTGAAGAAAAGCCTTCTCACAGCATTTTTATCAATGCCGGTGTTTATGTCCTGGAACCATTCCTGCTGGAAAACATCTCAGCCGGCCAGCGCCTTGACATGCCTGATCTGATCAAACTGGCCATCAACAGACTCGGCGGCGTCAGCTGCTATCCGGTCTCTGAATTCTGGCTCGACATCGGAAATCCCCATGATTACTCAAAAGCACGCGATAGTTTCGCCTCGTTGGCAGGTCATTATGACTTCTGATTTCTTTTCAGACAGAATGGTAGCCGTAACCGGAGCCGGGGGGTTTATCGGCAGTCACCTGGTTGAACTGCTGCTCAGCAAGGGCGCCAGAGTCAAGGCTCTGACCAGATATAATTCCCGCTCTGACCAGGGGTGGCTGCGAGATGTCACCCACCCTGCCCTGACCATCATTCACGGCGATATCCGCGATCCATTCATGGTCGACAGTCTTGTTTCCGGCTGTGATACCGTCTTTCATCTGGCCGCTCTGATCGGAATTCCGTTTTCCTATACCGCACCACAAAGCTACATCGAAACCAACGTTAACGGCACTCTCAACATCCTTGAAGCAGCGAAACGCCATAAAACCAGGCTGACGGTTCTGACATCCACCAGCGAAGTATACGGCACCGCCATCCACGTTCCGATCGATGAGAATCATCCATTGCAGCCACAATCGCCATATTCGGCAAGTAAAATTTCTGCCGACATGCTCGGCAGATCATATAACTGTGCTTTCGGTCTGCCGGTCACCATCGTCAGACCATTCAACACCTTCGGTCCGCGGCAGTCGCTGCGCGCCGTCATACCGACAATCATCGCACAGGCCCTGCAGGGAAAA
>CAZPCO010000048.1:3577-13391 GCA_964585025.1 uncultured bacterium
AACGTATCATGCTCGGCGATACCAGACCGGTACGTGATTTCAACTATGTCACCGATACTGCGGCCGGGTTCACTGCTGCCGCAGCCATGGCACCAGGCCATGGCGAAGTGTTCAATCTGGCGACCGGAAACTCATACACCATCGGTGAAACGGCAGGCTTGATAGCCGGGCTCATCGGCACCGACATCGAGATCATTCACGAAGAGGCAAGAGATCGGCCCGCCGATTCTGAAGTCATGAGGCTGATCGGCAACGCTTCCAGAGCAAAATGTGAGCTGGAGTGGCAACCCCGGTATTCCTTCAAAAACGGCCTGATTGAAACCATCGCCTGGATCAGGCAAAACCTTGCCGATTACGCCGATGCCGCAAGGTTCAAAAGCTGAAATGACCGCAAAACCATTTCTCAAAAGGTTCAACAGACTTCCAATCATTATCGCCGAAGCCGGTGTCAATCACAACGGCAGCGTCGAACTTGCCAGACGACTGGTCGACGCCGCAGCCGCAGCCGGAGCCGACATCATCAAATTTCAGACTTTCAAAGCCTGGGAATGCACTGGCCGCTATGCGGCAACAGCTCCATATCAGCAGAAACTTTCAGCGTCTGATCAATATCAGATTCTCAAGAACCTGGAACTCGATTTCGCCGATTTTGGCGATTTAAAGGATTATGCTGAACAATGCGGCCTGGTGTTTCTTTCGACTCCAGACGGCCAGCAGAGCCTCAACCTGCTCTGCAACATCGGCTCGACAGCAATCAAAGTCGGTTCAGGCGAACTGACGAACCTGCCGTTTCTCAACAGTATCGGCTGCAAAAAGTGCCCGGTCATTCTCTCCACCGGAATGGGAACCCTTGGAGAAGTTCAGAAAGCCATCGAAGCCCTGGCAGATACAGGTGCCCCCGAAATCATTCTTCTGCACTGCACCACCGAATACCCGGCACCAGCAGAAGAAACAAATCTGCGCGCCATTACCACCATGCAGCAGGCATTTGGCCTGCCGGTCGGTTTTTCGGATCACACCACCGGCAACGAGGCAGCTATTGCAGCAACAGCTCTGGGAGCCATCATCATTGAAAAGCATCTGACTCTCGATCGTGGTATGCCAGGCCCTGACCACGCAGCATCAATGGAACCGCACGAGTTCACCGCCATGGTCAAATCGTTGCGCCGCGCTGCCGAGATGATGGGGAATGGGATTAAATGCCCCACCCGATCAGAAGCTGGCAATATGCCTCTGGTACGCCGCGGTCTGGTGGCCGCCCGCGACCTGCGGGCCGGTGAAACACTCACTGGCAGCAAGGTAGCAATCAAAAGACCAGCCGCTGGAATAACACCGGAGCTTCTACCACAGGCCATCAACCGTCGCATCACCAGAGACATCGCTGCCGACGAACCGCTGACCTGGTCAGATCTTGGTGAGGTAACCGATCTTGAGTCTTGAGTTCATCACCTCAGCGGCACGCTGGAACGAAATCTATCAGGAGCTTCCTGATTTTGCCGGCAAAATATATTACAGTCATGCCTATCATGCCGCAGGTGCCGGCAACGGAGACGGGCAACCCGCAGCAGTGTATTACTATCGCCGGCCCTGCCGGATTTTTTACCCTTTCATGCTGCGGCCAATTTCCAGCCTGCTCGGCGGCGATGGTTTCGCCGATCTGGAAACCTCATATGGTTACGGAGGCCCGCAGTTGTTTGCCGCAAACGCCGCCGATATTGCCGAATTCAAAGACCTTTTTTCTGCCTGGGCTCTGCGTAGCAACATAGTTGCCGAATTCATCAGATTCAATCCACTGAGTGCCTGGCATAATGAATTCGAAGACTGCTGCAGCGTCAGCCACAACCGCATAACCGTCAGCATCGACCTGCAGCAGAATTTCGACTCGATTCTCGGGCAGTGCACACCAACCCGGCAGCGGAACTGGCGACGGGCCTGCCGCGAGAACCTCAGTATGAGGAGTTTACCCAATCTGAGCGCTTTTACCGAACTCTACCAACAGACCATGCAACGACTCGGTGCCAGGCCTTATTATCGCTTTTCACCCGCATACTTCACCGCTATCGAAGCAATTCCTCCCGAAAACCGGCATTTTGCCGGCGTTTTCACTCCCAGCGGCGATCTGGCTGCCGCAGCAGTGTTCCTGCTCGATGCACATTCGGCTCACTACCATCTCGGAGCATCTGACCCATCTTTTCACGATCTGCAGGCCAATGCCTTTCTGATGCTGGAAGCCGCCAGACGGTTTGCAGCCGGCAATTGTCGGGTACTGCATCTTGGCGGCGGCCTGTCACTTGCTGACGATGACCTGCTGTTTCGTTTCAAGTCCGGTTTTTCGCCGTTAAGGCATGACTTCTACATTGGCAGGCGAGTTCACCGTCCTGAAGTTTATGAAAGCCTGTCGCAGGCCTGGCAGAAGCTGACGGGTTGTCGCCCTGAGATTCTGCTGCATTATCATTATGGAGCAAATGATGAAAACCTTTGACGATCGCTGGAACGAAGTACATGAAAGCCGAAACTGGGGAAAATATCCGGCTGAAGAACTTGTCAGATTCATGTCGCGCAGCTATCCTCCGGCTGTGCGTCAGCAAACCCGGGTACTCGATCTCGGTTGCGGAACCGGTGCCAATACATGGTTTCTAAGTCGCGAAGGTTTTTCGACATTCGCCTTTGACGGCGCTTATTCAGCACTCCCACGCGCCCGGGAATTGTGCCGGAAAGAGACCGTGCCGCCGTATTTTTTACAGGCTGATGCCGGGGCCCTGCCATTTGCTGACCGCTGCTTCGACGCTGTTGTCGAGATCGGCGCTCTGGCTTCGAATACTTCTGCCGGTATCAGAACGATACTTGGCGAAATAGCCAGGATTCTCAAACCCGGTGGTAGATTCTTCGCATCGGTGCTGTTTACAAAAGCCACCACCGGCTTTGGCAGCGGCACCCGTCTTGACGCTCACAGTTTCAGAGACGTAAGTGAAGGACCGTTAGCCGGCCTTGGAACCATTCATTTTTTCACGAAAACCGAAATAACCTCGCTCTGGGCACGCAAAGGCTTCGGCGATCTGACAATCGATCGCCTCGAACGAACCGACCGCAACGGTGCCTTCAAGGTGAGCTTTTTCATGGTCGGTGCCACCCGCCTCGAGGATTGAACGATGTCAGACCAGGAATTCTTCATACCAACCCCAGTGAGTCCAATGATCAGTGTCGTCCTTATCGAACCTGATATACCGCAGAACACTGGCAATATCGCACGCCTGTGTTGTGCAACAGGCGCAGAACTTGTACTGGTAAGACCACTGGGTTTCAGACTGACCGATGCAGCTCTGCAGCGGGCTGGCATGGATTACTGGAAATCTCTGAACCCGACCATTCTCGACGATCTGGATGATTTTTTTGCCTGGGCCGCAGACAGACGGGTTTTCTATCTTTCAGCGCATGGAAACAGCAGTTACGCTGCTCCGGCTTATCGGCAGGGCGATGTCCTGGTTTTTGGTTCCGAATCATCAGGGCTGCCTGATCGTGTGTATGAAAAAGCCAGGAACGAAAACAGCCTGATCACCCTGCCAATGATCAGAAACGCCCGCTGTCTTAATGTTTCATCGGCCGCCGCTGCAACCCTCTACGAGGCATTACGCCAGATTTATGGCTGGTCATCGCCGCCGGTCTCAGGAAGCAACGGCTGATCGACGCTTTCCCCTTCCGGTTTGTTCAATTCTTCCTCGGCCATGGCTTCAATCTCGTCATCCATGTTCTCGCCCATTTCTCTGGCCATTTTTTTTGCCCAGGTGGCGAAAGTGCGTGGATCATTTTCGTCCAGGCCCGACATTTTAGCTGGGTCGGCAAGAGATTCCATCATCTGCTCTTCGCTGCGCACCATTTTTACCCGCGAAACAAGTCTCTGTGTCTTGGTAGAACCGCAATGCAGGCAGGGATGACTATCATCCCGACGGCTTATCGGGCAAAGTATCGTAAACTTTTTACGGCATCCAGCACATGAAAATTCATACAGAGGCATGCTTGTCTCCTTAAAATTGTTCACATTGCAGTCGATTATATGTTAGTCTATGGTTAATAATCAACACTGCGCTAGCACCATTCTGAGGAAACCTGATGAGCCGGTCGCCTTACGATCTGATCAAAAACACTGACGACGCACTCTGGCGTGAAGGACTGAGCGCTCTTCTTATCGATCACAGCAACGAAGCTGCTCTGGCCGTGCTGGCCCTGCTGAGCGACAAGGCCTGGCACAAACGCGAAGCTGCGGCAAAAACCCTTATTGAATGGGGCCCGGGCATCAGCAAACTGCTGGTCGCCAATCTTGACGAAAACAATCCTGACCAGTTCTACTGGATACTTTATGTACTCGGAAACCAGGGCAGCGATGAGGCTTTGGCCCCGGTCAGGCATATTCTGACCCATCGCGAGTCAGAACTGCGAAGTTACGCGGTTCGCGCCATTGCAGTCAACAAAACGATCGAAAACGCCCGTTCCCTTTACCAGATGCTCAATGACGCAAACTGGGCGGTTCGAAAACTTTGTTTTGAAAAACTCCTTTCATTTGGCGGCATGATCCTCGACGATCTTCGCAAGATAATCATTACACCTGCAAAAGTGCCGAACCACAGCGTTATCGCACTTTTTGTCAAAATTGGCCAGGACAGCGTCATTGGCGAACTGCAGAAGTTTTATGCTGAAGGGTCTTTTGCCCTGCGCTACGCGGTAGTAGCAGCTCTTGGCGAGCTTGGAACCGCAGCGGCCATCGACTTTCTCATTCACTGCCTGTCTGACCCATCCTGGGCTATCAGGCGGCTGGCTGCAGAAAAACTGCAGCTGCTCGGTTCAAAGGTTTTCGACCGCCTGACCGTAGCATTCAGCAAAGCTGATTCGCTGATCAGATACGACATAATCCGAATTCTGGTCAATCTGCTCGGGGAAAAGTCGATGCCTCTGATCAACAGGCTGCTTTCAGCCACCGATCAGGAGTATCGCATGCTCGCGATCGAAAACCTCGCGCGGCTGAAAAGCGACGAAGCAACCAATACCTTGATCAACTGTCTTTCTGACCATGATCGTATCGTTGCCGATTACGCATCGGACTGTCTGGCAGTCAAACCGAATCTCAACCTGGAAATTCTGCTGAGAAATCTTGGCACCGAAGATGAGAACCTGCGCTTTCAGATCATCAAAATCATCGGGTCGATAGGCGGTCTTGCCCTG
This sequence comes from uncultured bacterium, assembly GCA_964585025.1. Classification (GTDB taxonomy): domain Bacteria; phylum Muiribacteriota; class Ozemobacteria; order Ozemobacterales; family Ozemobacteraceae; genus Rifleibacterium. Next base: position 8,792 of record CAZPCO010000048.1, read on the forward strand.
AATCCGGTAATTCGCATTCTTGAAAGCGGCAACAAGCAGGAGCGACTCTTCCTGCTCGGCGTTCTGCAGAGAATTGCTCCAGACCAGAATCTGATCGACGTGCTCATCAAGCTGCTTGGTGACAGCAACTGGCCGGTACGCAACGCGGCCGCCAACTGCCTGGTCAATTACGGCGAAGCTTCGGTTTCAGCAATTGTCAGGGCATTGAACGACCCCTCCGACGACGTGCAGTTCTGGTCACGCAAGGCGCTGCTGATGATCGGTCCGCGCGCGGTAATCACCCTGAAACAGATTCTAGACGATGGAACAGAACCTGGCCTGATGCCACATATCGTTTCAGCCCTGCTGTCAATGAACCATCCCGACGCCGTTCCCGCCGTCATCAAATTTCTTGAAAACAGCGATGAATACCGCATTCAGTCGGTTTTCTCATCGATTCCGGAAATATCTTCGAAAGACGTCGTCAACACCATTCTCAATCTGCTTACCCACCCCGATGAAAAGGTAGCCCGCTGGCTCTCTCACCTGCTCACCAAAGCAGCCAATCCAGCATTGCGGCGCACTGTATTTCTCGGGTTCAGTCATTCAAACGAAGCAGTTCGTCACCTTGTCTCAGAAGCCGTCGGCACCTGGAAAAATCTCTCTGAAGCCGATACAAAGATTATTGCCAGACAACTCCAGGTTGAAAAAGCAGGCCGGAATCTGCGTTCAATTGTGACCTGTCTCGCCAGAAATCCATTCCCATCTTCGGTTAAGGCCGTAGAAGAATTTCTGCAGACATGCCAGCCAGGTATGATGCTCGATCTGATGCTCGAGACTGCTGCCCAGAACCAACCTGAATTTCTGCGCATGCTCGACCAGTTGCTCAATCGCCGCTCTGAAGTGATAACGATCGATGACGTCGACCGGGTAGGCAAAATTCTCAGCCATGTTTACCACAACAATCCTGATGGTCTCGTTCAAGGCCTGACTTCACCGAGCAAAGCCTATCGTTTCTGCTGCATTATTGCTCTCGACTCGATCGATGATCGCCGTATCGCCTTCGCGATCATGGAAACCCTGCTGCCAGACGAAGAACCTGATGTAATGAAACGCGCTGTCAAAACCCTGGCACGCTATTTCTTCCACGAAGATTTCCGCCTCAAAGGTGCGATTACCGACTTTTTTCTCAGTCTTGGCAAGTTGATTACCGAGCCGCTGTGCGAACATATCGAATCACTCGAAAACGAGATAGACCGCAAGGCTATCGTCGATATGATCGAAAGCGTCGGTGGTACGGTTGACCCTGCATTGCTGCGCCCCAAAGGGGAAGCGAAAGTCATGCTCTCAGACAACCACCTCGATGAAGTGCTCGAAAAGAGACGCCAGGCTCTCGAAGAACTCGAAAAATACGACCAGCTCATCAAAGTCAGTCACACCCTCGATCTGTCGATCATGTTTACCGACGTCAAGGGTTTTACTGCCTTCTCGGCCAAAGCCTCACTGTCTGAGGTCATGTCGATGCTGAAACAGCACGATGAAATTCTTAAACCGGTGTTCGAAAAATACAGTGGCGAGGCTCTGAAAAAAATTGGCGACGCCTTTCTTGTTGTATTCGAGAACCATAACAACTCGATTCTCGCTGCCATCGAAATTCAGCGCAAATTGACAGAATTCAATCAGACAGTCCCGGAAGAAAGAAAGCTTGCCATACGTATCGCTATCAACAGCGGTTCGGTCATCAGAACCGAAAACGATGTCATGGGCGATGCGGTAAATCTGGCTTCACGCCTCGAAGGCGTTGCCGATGCTTTTGAAATAGTGATTTCAGAAAACACTCTTTCACGCATCAACCGGCAGATTTTTGAGATCGAACCATACGGAACTCATCAGCTCAAAGGTATCGAAAAACCGGTTAAATCGTTCAAAATAAAGTGGTAACGAATCAGGATTTAGAAGGCTGCTGCCCGGCCGGGCGATTCTGAGCCGGCGTTGACGACTTATCAGCTTTTCCTGCTTCAGAAGCCGGAATACCATACGCACGGGCACTGCTTTTGCCAACCCGTTCTTCAAGACGCTTCTGAAAGTCCTTTTTGTCTTCGGCATGTTTGAGACCATCTTCGTAGGTGATCTTTTTGCTGACAACCAGGTCTTCAAGGCACTGATCCATGGTGATCATTCCTTCCTGGCGACCGGTCTGCATTATCGACAGCAGCTGATCGGTCTTGTCTTCTTTGATGCAGCGGCGCACCGGAGTAGAGCCGACAAGCACTTCGTAAGCCAGCACGCGGCCTGCCGAAAGATAGGCAGGAACGAGTCTTTGCGAGACGATACCACGAATGGTGCCCGCCAGTTGCATGCGTATCGTCTGCTGAACGTCACCCGGAAAGCTGCCGACGATACGATGAATGGATTCGTAAGCATTGATGGTGTGCAGAGTCGAAAAAACCAGATGGCCGGTTTCCGAGGCAGCAATAGCCAGACTCATCGTTTCGAGGTCGCGCATTTCCCCAACGAGTATGACGTCGGGGTCTTCGCGCAAGGCGCTGCGCAGAGCGTTCGAGAAAGACAGGGTATTGGTACCCAGTTCGCGTTGGCTGACAACGCTGCGTTTATGCGGGTGAACGAATTCGATCGGGTCTTCGATGGTAATGATGTGATCGTAGCGCATGCGGTTCACATGATCGATCATCGCTGCCAGGGTTGTCGATTTACCCGAACCGGTTGCACCAGTGACCAGAATCAGACCGGCTTTGTGATTACAGATTTTTTCCATGATCGATTTATCGATCGAGAGTTCTTCGAAGGTCGGCACCGTATTTGGAATTATGCGGAATACGCCGGCCATACCGTTTTTCTGCATGAAGACGTTGACACGAAAGCGGGCACAGTCAGAAATTTCATAAGAAAAATCGAGTTCCATGCGTTCGTTAAATTCGCGCTTCTGGGCATCGTTCATAATCGAGAACAGCAGAAAACGGCTTTTTTCGGGAGTGATATTTTCAAAAGTAGTTCGGACCAGCTCGCCATGTACTCTTATGCTCGGAGGCAGTCCAATGGAAATGTGAAGGTCAGACCCTCGTTCTTCATGAAGATAATACAACAGCTCTTTGAGGTCGGTAATGTTTTCCTTGGCGAATTTTCTACGCAATACTCTGGTTTCGACGTTTTCGGGTTTCAGAGAATCGAGGGTAATCTTTTCATTTTTCAGGACTGAATCAAGCTGGTCTTCAGATAGTTTCGACACGAGCGATATCATGCGATCCTTGTCGACGTCTGAAGAGCTGTCGAAAAGGTTGAGAAACGAGGTTACACCGTAATAATCTCTCCGTTTGAGAATTTCGCGAGACCACCAGGCAATATCGGCGCTGTTATCAAAGCAGGCAGCGACAAGATCTTTGAGGAATGCCTTGCGCGGCTGTCTTGAAAGATTTTCGACAATCGTATGCCTGATCGACAAATCTTTGTCGTCAAGCTTCAGCAGCAGCAAACCGGCGATCAGCTCAAATTTCTGCAGTCTGGAAATCGCTTCGATAGCGCAGGTTCTGACCAGAGTGTTTTTTGAGTTGTCGATCATAAAAAGAAGCGGGCGCAAGGCTTCTTTTGACCCGATCACTCCGAGGATTTTCAAAACCTGAATTATCAGGCTTTCGTCCTCGGTATCGAGACAGGCCAGCAAAGGATCGACGGCATGGACGCCAAGTTGAACGATTATCTGGTGTGCATAGTCCTGGATGAATATCGATTCATCCTTGATAAAAGGCAGAAGTTCTGGAATGACAGAAGGGTCGCGGACCTCGCCCAGGGCGGTCAAAAGATAGTATTTGATATCCTGGGTCGGGGCACCGAACTTTTCATTTACAAGTTTTACGACTTCGAGGCCCATTACTCTTCCAAGGAGGGTCATCATGCTCAGACGGGTATCTTTGCCGGCTGTCGGAAAAATGGCCATCAGATGTGCAACGACTTCACGGCCCCAGTTTGCCAGAGCTTTGATCGCTTCCTGACGAACAATCATCGATTCATCGTCAAGCAGCGCCAGTAGAGTCTTCAGTGAATTTTCATTCTTTATTTCACCAAGGCCGGCGCAGATATAAGGCTTGAAAACTCCGTTGCGGTCGGCCTCAAGCATCCGTTGAAAAAGAGTGAAGGCTTTTTCTCTGAGTATGAGAGGGATGAGTTTAATACATTCGTATTTCTGCTGGCTTGAACAGCTCTGAAAATACTCCTGAATTATCTGATAAATAGAATCGCCCTGCTCGATCAATGAACGTTTGGCCTGTTTGCGAACTATCCAGCTTGGATCGCTGATCTTGTCAAGAAACGCAAGAATGACCCTTTTGTCCGGGTTTTTTCCGAGGGCCTCGAGGGCGATTTTTCTGATTTCATCATTTTCACGGCTGTTGAGAATATCGAGAAGCTCATCCTGGCGTACAAAACCCAGCTCTATGAGAATGAAAAAAGCCCAGAACCGGACAGTCATATCTGAAGACAGACGCAGAGCCGGGAGAACATCCTTCAGAATGGTCGGATAGTTTATGACGATCTGAACGGCCTTTTTCTGAATGCTTTCGAATTTGCTGGCCAGAGCAATCGGCAGAGTGGTTGAAATTACCTTTTT
>CAZPCO010000049.1:0-13318 GCA_964585025.1 uncultured bacterium
GCAGAGAGAGTTCCTGATCCCAGAGGCCGCCGGCGAGGCAGGTGGCAAGATGAATTTCATCCATCTGCTGTTTGACGAGGGCAGAAATTGCTTTGGCTATCTTGCCGATTTCATCGCCACGCTCGATGTCATCCTCAGATACTTCAATTGATGTGTCACCCTTGAGTGCAATGTCTTCCAGAAGGTTGACGCCTCGATTCAGCGGACCTGTAATTCCGGCTGCGATCTGCCACGAAAAAATGCAGATCAGGAGAAGAATGACCAGGGTTATTGCCAGCTGATTGGCAGCTGTCTGCACAAATCCTTCTCTTACTTCCTTGAAAGTTTCCTGAAATTCATCATAATAGGAACTGGCGCCAATAACCCAATCCCAGGGTTCATAATATACAATCGCTGCAAATTTCTTCCGAATCTTGTCGGTGCCCTTATCGACCCATGGGTAGGACAAAATGACCGGTTCGCCCTGAGTGGCGGATGCTATCGCCGTTTGCACTATCGTTTGAATGAAAAAGTTGCCTTCGCTGTCTTTCTGGTCACTCAGGTCGATGTTAGTGCCCAGCTGTTTATGTATGATTGTTTTGTTTTTCTGGTCCCCGCTTCCGCCAAGAACAAACACATATCCGGTCTGGCCGACTTTGATATTCATGATTGATTCTCGAGCTTCAGGTATCAGATCGATGGGGTTTCCGACAAAGATCATTCCATAGATGGCACCTGAAGAATCTTTCAGCGGTTCGTAAGCGGTCATGTACCACTTGTTGAGAACCTGGGCTTTGCCAAAATATGATTTGCCGCTCAAAATTGCTGAAACAACCGGGTTGGGGGTATTGTCAGGGTTTTTGGCTGGAATAAAAGTGCCGATGGCACGTTTGCTGTCAGAACCTGTGACGTTGGTGGCGATGCGCAGCATGTCGCCTTGAGTGTTCATTCTCTGGAAGATTGTGCAGGCTCCACCAACCAGTTCCTTGACATTGTCGACGACCGGTACCTTTTCAGAGGTAGAATATACCTGGCCGAGCCACTTTTCTTTGATGAAAAATTTGGGGAGAGTAACAGTCTGAGTCTGCTGCGAAAATTGATTGGTTGCCTTCCATTCAATGTTTTCGGTTGCAAAGGTTGCGCCGCCTTCAGCTTCAAAAATATTTCTGGCAGCGACGATATCGCTTTTCAGTTTGGTGGTCAACAATTTGTCTTGAGTGACAACCAGGTTCATAACCCCTTGTGCCACCAGCTTTGCCTGATTCTCAGCTTCCTTGAGCATGCTCGCTTCGACGCTTATGGTAATTGACCGGCTTGATTTGCTCGACAGCCACAATGCGCAGGCGCTCATGATAAAGACGCCGAGGCAGCCCAGAAAAACAAGTTTCCATTGCAGTGATGTGTTGGTCCAGAATCTTGTTAAGCGCATTTATGGCTTCTCCCCCAGGTTGAATCGATGTGGCCGGCAATTTTCGGGTCAGGCAGTGGTCTGCTTCAAACGGTTGTCATAAAGAAGTTCTTCAATAGCCAGCAGAATTATCACTTCGCCGTCGAAACGGGCAATACCTTTGATATAACGTGCTACTTCGCCCTTTGAAACCGTAGGAGCTGGTGAAATCTGTTCGGGGACGATCGAAATGACTTCTTTCACTACATCGACAACCAGACCGATCGAAGATTCGTTGATGTTTACAACGATAACGCAGGTTCGGTCATCATAATCACGTGGCTGCATGTGGAAACGCAGCCTGACATCGATTACCGGAATCACGTTGCCGCGGAGATTGATTACCCCTTTCATGTAAGCGGGCATGTCGGGGACTTCAGTGATTTTTTGAATCCCGACGATTTCCGTTACATGGCGGATTTCGATACCGTAAACTTCTGTTGCAATACGAAATGACAGGTATTTACCCTCTTGCGTGTCCTCGCTTTCGTCGTCTTCAAAATCAAGATCTTCGTTGATGTCTTTTCTCTGGGATTCCGACATTGTGTACTCCTAAATCAATAGAATTTCTGGTTAATGTCGCCGGCCTTTTCAATCAGACCGCCGATATCGAGAATCAGGCTGACAGCGCCATCCCCAAGAATAGTGCAACCGGAAATGCCCTGAACCATGGAGATAAAGTTAGAAAGGCCTTTGATAACGGTTTGTTGCTGACCGATGATTTCATCGACAAAAATTGCTGCCTTCCGCCCCTGATCTTCCACTATAACCAGAATTCCCTCGTGCAGGTCAGTGAAGCGCGGTTCCTTGTTATGGAGTTTGTGCAATCTGATAACCGGTATCATATCTTCGCGGATACGCACTATTTCTTCGCCTTCGGGTGTTATGGTTATCGCTTTTGCTGTTGGTCTGACCGATTCTCTGATCGACAGCAGCGGAACGGTATATTGAGAATCTCCGACTTTCACGAGCATCCCGTCTATTATGGCCAGCGTCAGCGGGATCTGCAGATAAATCGAAGTTCCATATCCAAAACGACTGCGAATCGAAATGCGCCCCTTGAGCTTTTCGATGTTTTTTCTGACTACGTCCATGCCGACCCCGCGCCCGGAAACCTCGGAAATGGTCGTGGAAGTCGAAAAACCTGGCTCAAAAATGAAGGCAAAAACCTCTTCGTCGGATATGTGACTGGGATCCCCTTTGAACAGCCCTTTTTCTACTGCTTTGGCAAGTATTTTTTCGCGGTTCAGCCCGCGACCGTCGTCAGAGACGATGATCCATACTTCCCCGCCCTCGTAGCGAGCTTCAATAGTAATTCTGCCGGTTTCAGGTTTGCCAATTTTGAGGCGCTCTTCAGGCGATTCAAGGCCGTGGTCAACGGAATTGCGCACCATATGCAGAAGTGGGTCGGCAATCTGTTCGGTCATGGTTTTGTCGACTTCAGTCTCTTCGCCGATCAGAGTCAATTTTACTTTTTTCTTAACCTTGCGGCTCAAATCATGAACAACTCTGACCAGTTTCTGAAAAGTCATCGACAGCGGAATCATTCGCACACTCATGGCGACGTCCTGCAGTTCACTGGTTACCCGCCTCAAATGATGAACTGCACGATCGAAGTTTTCCAGGGTCAGATCGCGGAGGTCTGGATTTCTTGTAACCATTGTTTCGGCGATGACGAGTTCGCCGACCAGGTTAACCAGCTTATCGAGTTTCATCAGATCGACACGGATGTCTGATCTCTTTATGGAAGGCAATTTATCGGCACTTGCAGGTTTTGCGACTTGCTCTGCCTGCTCCGCCTGTTTTTCAAGCGCCTTTTCGATGGTTGCAGGGTCAGTTGCTCCCATGTCTACTAGAACTTCGCCGATAGTGGCCTGTTGCTTATCAAGGGCCGAGGCCAGTTGCTCGGTTGATACTGCACCTTCTTCGACGAGTATCTGCCCGAGTTTTTTCGGAGATTTATCCATGGCAATCAGGGAATTTGACATCTGATCCAGGAGACTGAAGACATTATCCTTGCCGTCGAATGAACCGTTTCCGGAGGCGGCAAGATTGCCGATTCCCTGGCGGAGGGTGTCTACGACGATAAGGAAAGTCATGAGATGCTCGGGAATCAACTCTATCTGCCCATCGAGAAGTTGCTCCAGAACCGTTTCAGCTTTGTGGCTCAGACTTTCAAGGTCTTCCTGGCCAAGAAAGCCGCAATTGCCTTTGAAACTGTGCATGCCACGGAACAATTCGCGGATCTGGTTGCTGGAGGTTGCCGGATTTTTTTCGAGCTCGAGCAGTATTTTTTCTGAACGGTCAAGAATGTCGCTGGCTTCTTCGACAAACTGTTCGATCAAGGGTTTCGCTGAGCCATCGGGTTGTTTATCGCCGGCTGATTCAGCTGCCGCTGCAGATTTTGGCGATTCAACAATCTTTGCATCGGATTTTTCAGTAGGTTCTTTTGTCTGCTTCGGTTCGGGTTTGATCTGAGTAGTTGAGGTTCTTGCAGGAGCGCCCGGTTTGACCGATGCCGACGCAGAAGTTTGCCCGGAAGCGGACTGAATCATATCACTCAGCTTCTTTTCGAGAGCGACACGTTCTTCCTCGCGCCCCTTGTCCGAATTGTTTCTTTCGACAAGATCGAGATAGCCTCTTGTCAAATCGAGAGCAGCCATCAGCAGATCAACATGTTCTGCCTGAAAGCTGGCTTTGCCTGACCTGATAATGTCGAGAAGGGTTTCGGCTTTGTGGGTCAGGGACGCGATATTATTCAGACCGAGACTGCCAGCGCTGCCTTTCATTGTGTGAAAGAGTCTAAAAACACCGTTGATACCCGACGCATCGATTACGCCGGTACGTTCAGCTTCCTCGTGTGTGGAAATCAGCTGAAGTTCAACTTCTTCAATCAGTTCGCGGCTTTCTGAAACAAAGATGCGAAAAAATTCCAATTCCATTTCTTTGAACATGATCGCAGTTCTCCAATTTCAGCTGAACAAAGATAACCTCAGCAGTTATTTAAATCAAGTTGCCAGATTACGTCGTCCCAGAAGGCTTCCGGGGCAAGAAGGTATACGTGATCTTCGCCGACCAGACAGTCGATGCAACGGTATGGCCCAGACATCTCTGGGGCCATGCCATGACCCACCTCGGGGAGACCAATACGGAAGGTTCTGTCAGGGCTTGAACGTAGAGACATTAGACGCCCGCACAATGTATTCAACAGTTCGCCAAGGTTGTCTGAATTTTGTTCCTCGGTCGGAGGCTCGTCTACTAAACCCAGAATGGCTTCGGTAAATCGATTCATCAGATTGTTTGGCACCAGAATGATGATATGACCCCATGGAAGCGGCGATATCATCTGGATTCTTGCCCACCACCCGTCGAGAAAGATATCTGGAATGCGGTTCTGTATGACTCCTGACAGCACGACTTCTTCGAAAACCAGATTCTCGAACGCATCAGTCATGGCCTGGTGGATTATTTCTTCGGTTGGACCTGGAAATGGAATCATTCGAAAAAGTCCTTTCCAAGAGTCTGTTCGATGCCGTCAAGCAATTTCTGGGGTGAAGCAGGTTTGTAAATGATCTTGTTGACGCCGATCAGTCTCAATTCATTTTCAAGAGCGGGGTTTGCCAGCGAGGAGATAACGAAGACCGGTACATGATGCAGCTTTGGACTGCTTTTCACTGCCTTCAGAAGGCCGACGCCATCCAGGTTCGGCATGTTCATGTCGGTAATCAGAAGAGAAATTTCGCGCTCGCGAAGCTTGGAAAGGGCCTCAAGGCCATCGGCTGCCTGTATGAATTCATACCCGGCACAACCGATCATTTCCAGGCATTGCTGGATGATTCTTCTTGCGGTAGCTGAATCGTCGACTATCAGAATCGTGCGCATTTCTTCCTCCAGAGTTCCCTCGGAACAGCTCTAAATCTTCCGGTTTTCGAAACCGGGAGTATGAATCAACAGGTCTTTTTCACCAACGGTGAGGGTAACCGATCTGCTGATTTCACCGCCGATTTCTTCTGCGGCTGGAAATAACCGATTAGCCCAGAGAACCTTTTTAATTGCCAGGTAATTTCGCTTGCCGATGTTGAATGTGTTGTTAGGATCCATTACCTGCGCGCCCCCGGCAAGTTTGACGATCAGATCTGGAGGTTTGCAGCCAAGTTTGGCAAGCTCAGAGAGTAGAAGCGGTACTCCGGAATCTGCAAAAGCTGCCGGCCGCTTCGCGGCAAGTTCCTTGTTTATGCTGCTTTCTGGTAATTGCACGTGTAACAGACCTGCTATCGGTTCTTTTTTTGAGAAAACTGCCACCGCCACGCATGAACCCAGGGCAAGAGTTTTGATGACGGCACCAACCTCAGCTGAGGTCGCCAGCTCTCCTATCCCAACATATATTGTCATTCGTTGCTCACATCTCTTTTTTTGCAGGGCCTGTTTTTTGGAAGGGCAAAGGCCTGCCCTGCGAAATCCCGGATTCTGGAGCGTTTAATGTCTGATTACAAATCCGGGTTTTCTGGAACAATGGTTCAAACCTGAAGGCAAGGTTTGGACATTACTTTGCATTACTTTTTCGAACCTGCAGCATCAGTCTAAGCTCTGACTGTTGCTTTGTCAATTTTAATTTGTAGCTGTAACTTTGCGTCTGAACCGGGTTTTGTAAAAAAAGCGCCAGAATTAACTGGCGCTTTTTTTACCGGGCCCTCGAATCAGAACAGACTGTAAATTTCCGTCCAGAAGAGGTGATAGTCATAATCTCCGCTCAAACCGCGGCCGGCAGATATTGCATTGACGGTAGCGGTTTTCTTCTGGGCATCTCCGAGAAGATCGAAAGAAGTATACCCGACTCTCAGTCTGGTATTTTCTGCAAGCTGATAGCGATATTCGAAGGTCAATACGGTTGCTTCAGCTTCTGCAACGCCAAAACTGTTCCAGTTATCATACGCAGTATTGGTTTTTACTTGAGAAACCGGGGTACCGACCCTGCCTTCCCCACAAAGGTGACGGGTTAAGTCGTTGGTGACGGTATCGTTCATTTCATCGAGGAAATCTCCGGCCAGCCTGAAGTAATGTTTGGTATTGGTCGGGCGGTATTCGGCCTGGAGTTTGAGGTCATACATGTTTCTCAGACCATTGTCGAACCAGGTATTGCCACGGCCGATGTCTTCATACGGAGTTTCCGGGGAATCCTGATAGCGCATGTCATTGAGAATAGAGATAGCTCCGATGGATTCGTCATCGGCAAAAGTGTAAGCCAGTTTTGCCGCCCAATGCTTTTTGCTGTCCCATTTTACGGCGCCGTGACCCATCCAGCCCTGCATTTCCGGGCTGATCCAGGCGGTGTTGGCCACTGTGTCGGCAACAGTGTTGTGAACATTGAGTTCGTAGTCTGTATAGACAAAGCCGAGGTCGTAGCTCCAATGATCATTGCTGCCGATCGGACCTTTCGAACCAAATTCGACGTCCCAGCGTTTGTCGCTGGTCTGTTGGCCAGCTACTGCGTTGCCAAGCGGATTAACGCCGCCAACCACCGATTTGTCAAGGAAAGGAGCCAGTCCGGCGACGTCGATACCGCGTTTGCTAATCAGATCGGGTTCATCCTGTCCATAGAGGCCAAGATATAATTCGTGGTTCTTCCAGCTGGTATTGAGGTCGAGGTTCCAGACACCACGGAAATCAACGGCTGCGTCATCTTTAAAACTGCCCTGGTGGCGGTCATAAATGTTCTGCATGGTCATGTTGACATCGCCAAGCTTCTTTTCATAGCGGATGGCGTCGACGTAATTGTCGAGCAGCATATTGTGGTTGTGCGAATAAAGGTTGCGGCCAAGAGTGAAGTCGCCGCCAAACCTGAACATATCTTTAATCTGCAGATAGGCAAGATAGACGGTGCTGTCGGTGTTCTTTGCCCCGCCGATGCCGGTGCAGCCGAATGCGCTCTGATATGGAGACTGGCCTGCGTCAACGCCGGTTGTGTGATAATCGAGCATTGCCCAGTAGACTACCGCAGAAATGTTTTCATCGATACTGGCGTTGAAATTGATGCCGATCAGGCTTTCTGTCAGGCTGTTGTCGCGGTTGCCGGCCCTGGCGACATTAGTCAGGTTGTTCAGCGCCCAGTCATGCTTGTGGGTGATACTGGTGTGTCGCACCAGCATGTCGCCGGACAACTTAACTTTTTCCATACCACCCTTGGCGATATAGTCCTTGATTCCTTCTACGTCTTTCTTCAGAAATGCAACGTCTTCCTTAACCGCTTTCATATCGTCTTCGAGGGCTGTCACTTTTATGCCCAGAAGAGCAAGTTCGTCTGCGAATTCGGTTGTCAGTTTTTCGAGGGTCTGCAGGTCTGCTTTGCTGACCAGGTTTGTACCGACCCCTGACTCAAGCATCTGCTCAACATTGGCCAGCATTTTTGCCGTAACCATAGCCAGATCGAAACGCGTCAGGCCCTTTTTGCCCTTGAAGCTACCATCAGGATAGCCCTGCAGAATGCCTTTAGAGGCAAGTTTGTTAACCGCATCGTATGCCCAGTGAGAAAAGGGTACATCCGAAAATGGTGCTGCCATGGCTCCAGCAGAAGAGAGTAATACTGCGGCCGCGGCCATAATAATAGAGCGTTTCATAATTCCTCCGGTTATACTTGGGTCGAATTGCGATTTTCTGCAGCCAGCCGTCTTTTGAGACAAATCCGGTTGCTGCATGCCAACCTGCAAACAGAATGGGCTTGTGCCATCCGAGCAAAGAATAGTATTCAGGCACCAGTTCTTTGTCAAGAGGCAAATTACATGTAGTGCAGGAAATCCCGGTATTTGGCGGTCGAACAATAGGCTCTGGCGGTTTTGCAGATATGCATTCAGTCTATGTTGATGCTCCATAGAATCAGAGCTGATTTTGTCTTTCCATGAATCGTGAATCATTGCTTCGGAAAAATAGTTCTGTTTCGCTGTTAATCAGGCTCCAGCACGAATAAACAAGTCGTAACAATTTGTCGTACAATATAATTCTTGTCATGGCAGCTGGGAATCGGGTAAACTGGAAATATAGAAAAAGTGATATAGAATAACAGGGAGGCTGGGTTAATGGGTTTTGAAAGTCCTGTGCTGCAGGAAAAAGTTATTCATGCATATGAAAAGTCCGGCGGCAAGCTGGTTATTCTTGCTTTTGCCGGGCCGGCATCCATTCTTCAGGTGAAGACCGCAGCGGCGTCAATCAGCAAAGTTCTTTCACAGTTTCCCGATGAATTGCCGGTTATCGATCTTCTTGCCGTCTCTGAAGTCGATGTGGCTTTTATGCAGTTGCTTATATCCATAGCACGTCTCTGCAGACCAGAACGCAAAATATTTCTTGCTGAAGTTCCAGATGATCATCCGCTTGCGAAAAGTGCCCGTCTTGCCGGCATCGTTCCAGAAAACGGCAGTTGGTTCGGTTTGAGCTATCCCGGTCCGGTGAGGTTGAACTCATGACCAGAAAGATTCTTATCGCTGACGACTCAGGCAGTATCAGGCAGATGCTTGCCTTTGTTTTGACGCAGGCAGGTTTTGAAGTAGAATCTGCCCAGGATGGCCAGGATGCCCTTCTTAAAATTCAGAAATTCATGCCTGATCTGGTAATCACTGACCTCAATATGCCCAACATCAATGGAATCGAGCTGGTGAAAAAAGTGCGGGCTCTGGCAAATTTCCGCTTCATTCCCATTCTAATACTTACCACTGAAGGCCAGGAAGAATTGAAACAGGCTGGAAAAGCCGCCGGGGCTACCGGCTGGCTGGTAAAACCCTTTCAGCCGGAAAAGCTTCTCGCAGTTGTTAAAAAAGTTTTGCCCGGTTGACGCTAATTAACTAAATCAGAGGATAGTATGGACAGTTCAGCTAATTTCTTCCGAGAAGAAGCATATGAGCTTCTCACCAAGCTGGAAAGCAACCTCCTTGACCTTAACAGGAACTCTGACAATATCGATCTTCTGAATGATGTTTTCAGAGCTCTCCACACGCTTAAGGGTTCAGGCGCAATGTTTGGTTTTTTTGAACTGGCTGATTTCGTTCACAATATCGAGAGCATTTTTGACCGGGTCAGAAAAAAGGAACTGGCATTGCATGATGACCTGATCAACCTGACTCTGGAAGCCCGCGATTTTATGAAAATACTGCTGACTCCGGAAGGAAAGATTTCCAAATCGGATCGTGCCAATATCGCGCGACTGACGAAGCTTTTCATGGAATACTCCGCTAAGTCGGTTCAGACAAAACCATCACCGGTGCCGCAACCGGAAATAATTCCAGAGCCCGCAGAGGTTCTTCCTGAGCCCAAAGACAAGCCAATACAGATTTTTAGAATCAGGTTTGAGCCTGACCCTGAATATTTTGCCAGTGGCAATAATCCCCTTCTAATAATCTCTGAGCTTGCTGGTATGGGTGAACTAACGATCAAACCCGTGATTGATAAAATTCCTGATCTTGAATCTCTTAACCCGGAAAAATGTTTCATCGCCTGGGATCTAACCCTCAAAACCGTTCATGACCTGAATGCCGTTCGTGACGTTTTTCTTTTTGTTGAAGATCTTTGCCGGCTCAAAATAGACCAGGGAAGCACTTCTTCCGAAACCCCTGCTTCAGCCGTTTTGCCTTCCAGTATTCAGGCTGTTAATGCTGATATCGACAAGATTAACCGGAATGGTGGCAGTCAGAATGCTGTTGATAACGGATTGACTGGTATAAAGGTCGATTCAAGTAAACTCGACCGTCTTATCAGCCTCCTCGGGGAGCTGGTAACCGTTCAGTCAAAAATCAATCAGGTTGCGGAAACTCGTAACGATTCTGAACTGATGGCCATTGCCCAGGAACTGGATGCTTTGACGGGCGAGCTTCGCGACAATGCTCTGAAGCTCAGTATGTTGCCGGTCGATTCGATTTTCCATCGCCTTCAGCTCTATGGCGAAACCATCTCGACAGAAATGGGCCGGAAAGTCAGATTTAAATTCAGCGGTGGCAACACCGAGCTCGACAAAGGGGTTCTCAGCCGGCTTTTCGATCCGGTGACATCCTTGATTGCTTTCTGTATTAAAAGTAGTCACGAAGAAACGTCCCGAAGAATCGAACTCAACAAAGATCCTGCAGCTCTGATTGCAATTTCTGCCTGGCATTCCTCAGGAAATGTCTGCATCAGCATAGACGATGATGGAACTCTGGCCGGGCTTACTCCTGACCAGGAGAGTGAATTGTCGCGCCTGCGGAAAATCGTTGAAGAGATGCGCGGCACTCTTGAAATGAAACTATCGCCTGGCTCTGGTGCTGGAGCCGGTTTTGTCATTCAATTGCCAATGAATCTGGCCATTATCGATGGTCTGATGATTCGTCTCGATGACCGCCTGTTCGTATTTCCACTTTCCTTTGTCGAGGAGTGCATCGAGCTCTCACGTGCCGATTGCTCAAGACATTACGACAAGGATGTGGTGATGGTGCGGGGGCAGATAGTTCCATTTATAAGTCTGCGAAAAAAGTTTGCGATTACGGGCCAGCCACCTGAGTTGCAGCAGGTCGTGATTATCAATCAGAATGGTCGCCGTGTGGGTTTTGCGGTAGATCAGGTTGTCGGAGAATACCAGACAGTCATTAAAAACTGGGGTAAGTTCTGCAGCCACACTCCGGGGATTACCGGCGCGACGATTCTCGGCGACGGCTCGATCGCTCTTATTGCCGACCTGCCGGTTTTAATCGAGGAGGAGAGAAATTCGATTCAGTGAGGAACCTTTTATCATAGATTCATCAGCACCAGATGCTGATCAACAAGGGCAGAAATTCAAGACTGGAGAGATTATATGCTTGAACATGTAACGCTGGCGAAAAAATTAATGGGAGGTTTTGTTGCGGTTGCCCTGATAACACTGGCGGTTGGTTTTGGAGGGTACCATGGGATCGGTAATCTGACAGTGCGGACCCAGGAAATCGGCGACGTTCGTTTGCCGGCTGTCGGCAAGCTGGAAGTTGTATGCAAAGAGCTCGAAAGTCTGCGGGTCGGATTGAGATCTTTATTGAATCCGGAACTGGACGATCAGGAATATGCACAGCAGTTTGCTGATATTGCTGCATCGCGAACCAAATACCAGGAAGCGCTTGCAGACTATGAAAAGTTGCCAAAAACTCCTGAAGAAGCCGAAGAATTGAAGAAAGTGCAGGCTTCAATCGAAGACTGGCGAAAAGTGAACGTCGGGTTCACCGAGGGCATGAAACAGTTGGAAGCTCTTGGCTTGCGCAATCCGGTTCTTTTTGAAAGCAACATCAACAAATTCAGAGCTGACCATCTCAATCTTGAAGTGCTTTCTGCAGAAATTCTTCAGGGTGGTTCGACCTTCACCTGGGGAGACGATCATACTTCCTGTAATTTTGGCAAATGGCTGGCGAGTTTTAAAACCACCAATGTCGAAATCAATAGAATTCTCGAGAATATCAAGGGCCCGCATCAGAAGTTTCATGCTTCGGTCAAACGTATCAGAGAACTTTTCAAGAGCGGCAACGTTGAAGGAGCCACAAAGGCATATAACGTTGAAATGAAGGGCGCAGTCAGCGAAGTTCTTTTCTTTTTCGATGAATTGCAGGGGATTGCTGCGAAAGCCCGGGAAGCATATTTCAAGGTTAACGAAGTGGTAATGAAGGACTCTTATGAAGCCCAGAAAATAGCTCTTGCCAACCTTGAAAAGCTGGTTGAGATCAACAGCAAGATGGCTGATGACAGCGTGCATGCAGCCGAATCTGAAGCTGCCAGCAGTAGAAGTTTTGCTGTTTTTGGTATGCTGGCCGGTTTTGTGCTGGCATTGGCAGCCGGAATGTACCTTGGTCGCAACATTGCCGGCATTCTGGATGCCCTGAAGTCAGAAATGCAGACCCTTATCTACTCTGCAGTTGCAGGTAAACTGGCGGTAAGAGGGAATGCTGCCCAGATCAATTTTGAGTTTCGCCCTCTGGTTGAAGGCATTAACAGGCTGCTCGATGCGGTAATCGGGCCGTTGAAGGTTTCAGCAGATTACATAGATCGAATCGCCCGTGGCGATATCCCTCAGAAAATCACTGAGGAATACAATGGCGATTTCAATGAAATCAAAATCAACATGAACAATTGTATTCAAAACATCAATGCTCTGGTTGCCGATGCTAATACGCTCGCTAAAGCTGCGGTAGAAGGCAAGCTGGCGACGCGTGCTGATGCCGGCCGTCATCTTGGCGATTTCAGAGCCGTTATCGACGGAGTCAATCGGACCCTCGATGCCGTGATCAATCCATTGCGGGTAGCTGCAAACTACGTCGACAGAATCTCTCGTGGCGAAATTCCGCCGGAAATAACCGACAATTACAATGGTGATTTCAACGACATCAAGAACAACCTCAATAATTGTGTCAAAAATTTGACCAATATCGCTCTCGAGATCAAGACTGCTGCCGATAACGTCGCCAACGGCAGTAACGAATTATCCGCCAGCGCCGAACAGCTTTCCAGCGGGGCTAACGACCAGGCCAGCGCCGCCGAAGAGGTTTCTTCTTCTATGGAAGAAATGAGCTCCAACATTCAGCAGAATGCTGACAATGCTTCGCAGACTGAAAGAATCGCCAAAAAAGCGGCTGAAGATGCCCGGGCTGGTGGAAAAGCCGTTGCCGAAACAGTTTCAGCGATGAATGAGATCGCTTCAAAGATTGCAATTATCGAGGAAATTGCACGGCAGACCAATCTTCTGGCTCTTAACGCGGCTATTGAAGCGGCAAGAGCCGGTGAACACGGCAAAGGCTTCGCCGTTGTCGCTTCGGAAGTTCGCAAACTTGCTGAGCGCAGCCAGTTGGCCGCCGGAGAAATCCGCAACCTTTCTGCGTCGAGTGTCAAGGTTGCTGGCCGGGCCGGTGAAATGCTTTCTCAGAT
>CAZPCO010000050.1:0-13134 GCA_964585025.1 uncultured bacterium
AGCAGAGAAAGCTGATACGTTCGCCCATGCGGTACCAGACCGAGGAAAATTTGCCACCAAATTCGGTCAGCAGCGGCCCGGCGTCATTTCCCTGCAGGTATGGCTTTTTGAGATACTCAGGTATGAAAATTCTGCCGAGGAATTGCCTGACCAGGTTAAGATTGCGTTTCATAACCGGCAATTCCCTGATTTCTGCCTGATTGTCAGCGCTGACGGTATCGGCAACTTCGCGCAGAACCTCATAGAGTTTGGTAAGTATATAACTGTAGCTTTTCTGGTCGGTTAGTTCCTTGATAACTTTGCCTCTGGCGTCCCAGGCGACGAATTCAACATCATCGGGGTAATGCTGGCGCAGTTTCTGAAAACTGGCGTTCAGATAGGCTTCGGGGTTGGAAGCGCTCTGAGCCTGTTCTGCGACTTTCAGCAGCAGAAAATGGAAATATCGGCTGTTGCTGCTGTATTTTTCGAGGTATTCGAGTCGACTCAGCATGCGGTCCAGTTGCTGTTGCCGCAGATTGTCGATTCTGATCTGGAAAAGGTTGCTGAGCGCGGAATAAATTATGAACATCGGAAAAAGAATGAAACAGAAAAACAGCACCAGAAATGGTACGGAGCGCTTCAGTCCCGACGTTGCTTCGCTGGCATGCTGGTTGTCGGCTTGATCAGACATCGGCTGCCGTTCCTTCTTTCGGGTTGTATACCAGAATTACCATTGTCAGGTCGTCCTGGGCTCCTGCAGTGCCGATATGATTCAGATAAGCCCGGTGAATGTTGCCGTAGAATGTTTCAGCGTCGGCATCCCAGGTTTCGAGAAGCAGTTTTCGCAACCTGTCATAGCCAAGCTCTTCGCCGGCCAGGTTGCGGGCTTCAACAATGCCGTCAGTGTAAAAAACGATGGCGTCACCAGGTTCGAAGACTACTTCGATTTCAGAATAGTTTGGTTTCTTGAAAGCGCCAAGTGCCGCGCCTGTCAGGGTCAACTCTTCGACCTGATCTCTGCTTTTACGGACTATCATCGGCGAACAGGCTCCGGCATTTGAATAGCGGCCTCGGCCATTGTTGCCGTCTAGATGCAGATACTGAAAGGTCATTATTTTTTTCTGCTTTTTCGTTTTCGAGGCATAGATAAGACTGTGCAGTCGGTTCAGCAGCTGCAGCGGCTGGTCGAGCAGGTGTTCCGACTGGATGATGCCTGCCTTGGCCATGGCCATGATCAGAGCTGCACCGACTCCATGACCGGCGACATCGCCGAGCAGAACGCTGAAATTACGGTTTTCGAGGCCGATATGGTCAAAATAATCGCCTCCCAGCTCACCCATCGAGATGCTGCGGCCATAGAGGCTGAAGTTGCCGGTTTCTATCTGCTGCTGCGGCAGCAGTTGTTCCTGAATGGCACTGGCAACCGAGAGTTCTTCGAGATCGACCATGACGGCGTTGAAAACTCTTCCCATGGCACCGAATTCATCGCGGCCGAGGTCGGGCAATCGATGGCTGAAGTGCTTGTTTTCGATAGCGACCGCGCCGGCAGTGATCTGCTGCAGTGGCGAAATAAAGCTCTGGGCCAGAACCTGAGACAACCCCCAGGTCATCAGCAGGCTGAGCAGGGCAAACACCAGCAGCAACCGGCGCTGCGATCTGATGACCGATTCAATATTTTCGAGCGGAAAAAGGCCGACCAGGCGATACTCTTTGATGTGTCTGCCGGCAATGCCCATTGCCAGGTGTGGGTGTCCATCATATTCGAGAATCTTGATCTCTTTGGTCGGATATGAAGTCAGAGTGCTGGCGAAATCACGCAGTGCAACATTGTTGTAGGCGTCTGGCGGTTCGGTCAGATACTGGTCGAGGATTGCCACGATCTTGAGCCCGAGATTATTGCGGTTTGCCTGTGGCAGTGCCGCCTGCAGAAACCGGTGTTGAAACTCGAGAACCCTGAAAGATGACAGAAAGAAAATATCCTGCTGGTTGCTGTCTTTGAGCGAAAAAGTGTCGAAGATCGCAGGGTTTACGTTCTGCCCGAAACCCCACTGCACAAATGACCCGCGTTTCTGCAGCAGTTCAAAAAGAAAGTTGGCCAGTGGTTTCTGGGTCGTAGACTCGATGAAAAGCTCAAGTTCGGTTTCGACTTTCTCCGAAACCTTGGCACCGTTTATCTTGTCGAGAAAGAACTGACCAACCCGCAGAGTGAATTCGTTCTGATTGCGGTTACGGTCGCTTTTTTCATCCTGATCCGGGAAAAGACGTCGCTTTTCATCATAGAGGCCCTTCTCGGTGACAATGGTGCTGCTGCGGCTTGCAACCATGAGAATGCGCCAGGTGCTCGACCCGAGGTCGGTGATGAACTCGCTCATCACCCGGTCACTTTCCTGCTTGTCGGCAAGTCGTTCGATCATTTTTTTCTGGGCTTTTTCTTTGCTGGCAAGTCGTCTGGCATATTCAACCTCGATCTTTTCATCGAAGTCCTGAATGAAGCTGACCGCCTTGCTCTGGGTTTCAAGAATAAGATTGCTGCGCTTCTGCGTCAGGTAATCGTTGCCGATGAAGAACAATACCAGCAGAGGCAGGCCATTGGCGAAAAAGAAAAGAAAGCGCAGTTTCCAGCGCAGCGACACGTCGTCGGGTTTTTCCCTGAAAATCAGCAGCCATGAATATCTGCTCAACCAGAAAGCTGCCAGAGTAAAAAGCAATGCCAGTATAGGAACGACGCCGAACGGCAGGCGGCCAATGATGCGGTTGCGCTGCAGATAACCGAAAATCGTGGTTCCGGGGCGTAAAAAGAACGGAAAGACCAGCAGATCGGCGGTTTGTATCTGCTGGGTTTTTTCTCGATCGTATACGGTTGCTGCTTCGGCAATCTGCCTGGCGAGATGCCCGGTCGACGGGTCATGCCGGAAACTGCCGTCGCCCGTCTGTATCGAAAAGCGGACGGCACCGTCGGATTTGCGGCTGAAGTCGTTGAGAAGGTTCCATATACCTTCTTTGCCTTCAAGGTCTTTCTGGTCGATGAAAACGAGAATCAGGTGATTGTGCACCTTTCGGCCCCAGATGAGGGGATTCTTGAGCCGGCTGTCAGCGATGGTTAGGTTGAGCTGCTCGACTCTGGTATTGCCTTCGAAATGTGCCCAGTATAGCTGTGGGCCGAAAATTCGACCGCCTGCCAGCTCTTCTTCTTTTGTAACCGGGGCGTTATGCGGAATTCTCATGGCAATTTTTCGCGCCAGATTCGGATTTTCCTTCATCAAAACTGAGTTGGGCGCATGAGAAGGAATGATTTTCCAGGCCATTGTCAACGCCAGACGCCAGTCTTCAGACTGGCTCATGGGAATGGAACTGTCCATTACGCCGTTGGCCGGGTTGTAAACCACGAAGTTGAAACTCAGATTCCTGCGTAATGCCCTGGTTCTCTCGATTATGACTTTTCCAGCTTCTCCTGGGGGTATGGTATCCGGGGCCAGCATTTCCATGAGGGTTGTGCACCAGAAATATTCGGGGTCGGCGAACTTTCGCATGCTTTGATAAAATCTGCTCAGCTCGACACGGCTGTTTTCAAGCCGGGTCTGCGAGTCCTGAAATTCGAGATGAGTGAGCCCGAAAAACAGCAGTAATGCGGGAATTCCAACGAAACACAGGATGAATGCCAGCCAGATGACCGTCTTTTTACTTTTGCTCATGCGGCACCACCGGCAGGATCAAATTTGATGAGCAGCATGGTTATGTCGTCGTCGGCAGTGGGAGACCATTGTTTGTAACCGGCAAAAATCCGGTGATAAAAGGTTTCGGGATCAGGGTCATATATGGTTTGCAACAGCTGTGTGAATCTGTCGTAACCCATTTCAAGACCATCGTCATTGTGTGATTCGATGATGCCGTCTGTGTAAAGCAGAACTATGTCACCCGCCTCGAGTTGCCCGGCAACATCTTCGTATTTCGGCTTTTTGGTGATGCCGAGCGGTGTGCCGACGAGATTGAGAAGCTCGACGCTTTTGCCGCCCTTTTTGATGACAGCCGGAAAACAGTGCCCGGCATTGGAAACGAGGTATTCACCTGTGCTGGAATCGATGGAGAAATACTGGCAGGTCATCATGCGTTTGATTTTACTGCTTTTAACCCGATGAATGACCTTGTGCAGCATGGCAAGCATCATGGCGGGGCGGAATTTCTCTTCGCTGCTCAGCAGAACCGAAGCTTTGGCCATGGCCATGAGCATGGCCGCGGGCACGCCATGCCCGGCGACATCACCCATCAGAACGCCGACCCGGCGGTCATCGAGACTGAAAAAATCGTAATAGTCGCCGCCGAGGCGTGTCATGGTGACACTGCGCCCGAAAATCTGCAGGCCATTCTGATTCAGGCTTTCCTGCGGAAAAAGGTTTTCCTGAACGATTTTTGCTACTTCCAGGTCCTCAAGGCTTTCGATGGCGCGGTTGAATACTGCGCTGAGACGCCCGAATTCATCGGCTGAAGTAACCGGCAGTCGGTAACGAAAGTCCTGGCGCCCTATGGCCTGAACGCCCTTCTCTATTTCCTTGACCGGTTCCATGAACTGCGCCGACAGCATGCGACCTACACCTGCCGTAATTCCCAGGCTGAGAAGAGCAAAAATGATCAGACGAAATCTGATGCTGTCGATACGCTGGTTTATGGTTTCGAGCGGATAAAGGCCGACCGTTGCGACGCGATCGAGCTCCTTGCCGACCGTTCCGAAGGCGGCGTAAGGAACACCGTCGATCGTGACTTCGTCGAGTCGAAGGGTTCGCAGATTGAAGGTTTGCCTGAAAAGGCTGAACATGCTGGCTGGTAACCTGGAAGATTCCGGGTAGGTCATGCCGTTTGATTCGATGATTGCCTGAAAACGAATGTTATTGGAATTCTGATTGAGGCTGTTCAGATTTCTTTTGACAAAAGTTTCCTGCAATGTGACAAAATCCCATGAGATACCGATAAGAAGGTTGAAGATGCGCTTTTCAAAGCTGCCGATCATGTTCCAGTAATATTGTTTGGCTTCAGCACCCATCTGTTCAGGGTGGATCTTGCGAACCCGGTGCAGGAGACGGTGAAAAATGATCGTTTTTCCTGATAGAAAAGACTCGACCTTGATTTTGCCTCCGCCCCCCGCAGTCGATGTGTCTTCGCGAAACAGGTGCTGCGGGGTGAATTCGTTGAAATTGAGAAAATCGAGCATGATCTTGCTGACGCTGGCAAAGAAGTTGTTGGACTTTCTGCCGGTCATTCTGGTGAAGTAAAGTTTTCCCTGGCGGTCGGCAGAAACAAAATCGTAAATACGATGCTTTTCGGCAATTTTGAGCAGTTTGGCCAGTTCCTCTTTGGGGGGCATGCGGTCATCGTAACGTCTGTTGATGTCATCGACTGCAGTATTGAGTTCTGCGGCAATTTCGAGCTTGATTGTTTCAAAACGTGAGTCAAAGTCGGTAATCAGGCCAGAAACCTGCTCAAAAGCCTGATCCAGCAGCAGTCGCCGGTTTTCCTGCAGATACTCATAGCCGATGAAGCCAAGGATCATCAGTGGCAAGCCGTTGGCGTAGAGAAACAGCAGCCCAAGTTTCCATCTGATCGAAATTAGTCGGGTCCCGCGGAAAAGAATGAAAAGAACCATGAGCGAAACTGTCAGAATGCCGCCCGCCGCAGCCAGAAGCAAGCGGTTGTGCAGGCCATCGGTATCGAGAAGAGCCGTATTTTTGCTGATGTAGGCAAAACAGCGCACAAATGGGTTGAGAATGCGAACCAGCAGCAGATAGTTGTCGGTTTCCAGCTGCTGTTGCGAATAGTTTTCGAATTTGGCCAGACCCAGAATCAGTTCAGGTTTCTGATCAGGCCCTGCGGCTGAATAGATTGCGTTTTCCCGCAGCAGATCGGTTATGCCGAATTTGATGCTGCTGCCCTCACTGTTCATTGAATCGACGAGCTTCTTCAAATAGTTACCTGATTCGATTGCATCATTGCTGATGGTTGCCAACAACGAGAAGCGGCTGTCGATCTGATACCAGAAATGCGATTTCTGCGGGTCCCCTGATGCGAGAATGCATTCGCTCAGGCTGCCGCGCAGCAGTGGCAGATTCAGTTTCTCGGGAATCAGGAAGGCGCCAAGATACGAGCGCATCAGATTCAAGCGCTTGCTGACCGAATCAAGGCTCTGCGGTTCGCCAGGGTAGTTGTTGCGAACCGATTTATTGATATCAGTCATTACCTCATAAATCGTCTTGACGATGTATCGATAACCCTTTTCATCGGTAAGCTCGTTGATGCTGTTGCCTTTTCCGTCCCAGACGATAAATTGAAACACCCCTTCATTGCGGGCTTTCAGGTGCGGCAGAGCCGCTTTCAGATAGGCAACCGGGTCTTTCTGCTCTTTTGCAAAATCAAAAATGCGCTTCAACAGGGCACTGTAATAATGGCGGCTGTTGCCATACTGCAGCAGACGCTCCAGTTGCTGGCCAAGATTACGATAAACTGCCTGTCGCTGCAGCTCGGCTCTTGTTGAGAGCATATTTTCCAGGCCGACATCGACAAGAAAAACCGGAAAGATGAAAAAACAGAAGGCTGCACCAAACCAGAAAGCCAATGGCCAACGTCCACTGATTGGCTGAGTTTGTTCGGTACTGCTCATAAAATTCCTGACTTTGGATTTTTTGCCGGCAATCCTTAATAGAATACCTTAAAAGCCACCATATGGCAAAGTTCCTGCAGTGACTTCAGCAATTCCGGGCAGGTAATCAAACCCGCGTCAGCAGCAGGTAATGTTTTGTTGATAAACCGATCCATGGATCTGTCGAAGGGCCACCCGGTCGCTTCGACCTCGCTCAGAGAACCGTGGCGTTGCCTGAAGCGGTGGTTTCGCCGGCAATGACGATAACGAGAGTCATGTCGTCACGAACCTTTGCTGCCCCGGTAAAACGCCGATGTGCTGCCAGCAGAGAGTCGAAATAAGTTGCCGGATCAGTGTTCCAGGCTGCTGCGGCCATTTCTTTCAGGCGAGACAACCCGAGTATTTCGCCGCTTTCATTTGTGGCTTCGATGACACCATCGCTGTAGAAAATGATTGCATCTCCTGGTTTGCACGCCAGCTCGACGGTACTGTAAACGGGTCGTTTCAGAGCGCCGAGCATCGGTCCTGGCAGAGTAATTTCTCGCGCCGTTGTTTCGCCCGGGTTGACGATCAAAGGTGGCCAGCCACCGGCGTTGGTATAGCATCCCGTGCCGTCATGGCCATTGAGGTTGAGATACTGCATGATCATCGTTTTCTGAGTTCGGTTCGATGCAGCCTTTATCAGGTTGTGCAGACTCATTGCCAGCTGATCTGGTTTCTCGAGAACATCCTGCATCTGCATGATGGCAGCTTTGGCCATTGCCATGATCAGGGCCGCACCGGCACCGCTTCCGGCGACATCGCCGATCAAAACGCTGAAGCGACCCTCGGAGGTGTTGAAGTAGTCAAAATAGTCGCCACCCAGGTCGCCCATCGAAACGATGCGGCCGAAAAGCTTGAAATTGCCGCATTCCGGCAGCCGGCGAGGCAGCAGATGTTCCTGAATTACCCCAGCTACCTTCAGTTCTTCGAGATCGACCATCGTCGTATTGAATATTTCCGCCATCTCGCCGAATTCATCACGTCCGAGCGGCGGCAGACGCATGGCGAAATCACGCGATCTGATTGCTTCAGCTCCAGAGTGGAGCTTCTGCAGCGGAAAAAGAAAGCTGTCTGCCAGGAATCTTCCGAGGATCAGGGTGATAAGCAGAGAAACGAGGCCCGCAAAGAACAGGCCGGTCTTTTCCCTGTTGATCTGCGATTTGACACTCTCGACCGGGTAGAGAGCGAACAGCTTGTAATTCTGCAGATACCGCCCTATGAAGCCCATGAGCAGATATGACTGACTGGCAATAGTCACGAATTGCCTTGGCGGACAGGGTTTGGAGGTAAAATTTGCGACTTCACGCAGCAGACGCTGGCGATCCGGCAATTTTTCCGGCAGGAATATGCCAAGCTGCTCCTGTATCAGGCCGATCTGCAGGTCGACGATGTTGCGATTGGCGCTCAGGAATTGCCGGCGCAGATATAGCTCTTCGAGAACTCCCTGCGTCCAGTTCGCGATTATCATGTAATCGAACCGGCCGTTGTCATTTGCCGAAACGAAATTGAGGCAGGCGGGGTTCTTGTTTGTGCCCATGCCCCAGACTTCGATGCGCCCGTCGTTGGCGATAAAGTCGTGCTGCACTTCGAGCAGCGGTTTCTGCATCGCTGATTCGGCAATCAGTTCGACTTCGGTAGAAGAGCGCGGATCGGGGGGGTGCCCGTTGAGGGTTGCCATGATGAAGCGCCCGATCGAGTTGAGAATGCGGCGTTCATCGTTCCGTTTCAGATCCGGACTGTCAATGATTTCCGGCAGCAGTTCACGGCGGGTTTCGCCGAAATAGATCGAGTCGCCGGTTCCAAAAACGTTGGCTTCACTTGCGATCAGGTAGAAGCGCATGTCGTGGCGGTTGTTGATGGTTGAATACATTTGCTCAGCCAGCCGGGCGTAATTTTCAAAAGTGAGCCCGTCTTTGCGCAGACTGATTTTGAAGTTCTGCAGTGACTTCTGAATATTGACGATCTGCAGAGCATGTTCAGATTCGAAGCGTTCATCGAGATTCTGCAGGTAGCTTGTTCCCTGGGCGTGAATTTCGTCATACAGGGCCAGCTCTTTCTGATGAATGAAGTCATAACCGGTAAAAAAAAGCATCAAAAGGGGCAGTCCATTGGCGTAAGCGAACAACAGCGCCAGTTTTCGTGAAATCGACATTCTGATCGGGGTGTTGTTGAGTATCGAACGGGTGCTGATTATCACCCACGGCAGCAGCAGCATGAAAACCAGAAACGCGATCAGTGAGGGCCAGGTTGTATCTGGTTTGACCGCATCTTTTCTGACGCAGGCGAAAAGCGTCAGGTCATCTTCGACTACACGCGGAAAATAGATCGCGGCCTCAGTTTCAATGCGCTCGCCAGGGGCGTTGCCGTGCGTCGTCAGACCGGGCAGGTTTTCTGGTCGGTCAGGAAGACCGGCATATTCAATGATCACTTTGTTTTTGACAAACCCTGGCTGTAAGTAGCTTTCACGGTTCTGGCAATATTTTAGATAATACTCCAGCCCTCTTGTTCCCTGCAGACTGGATTGTGGAACGAACGCAATCACTGAATAGCCGTGGCGGCTTGCTACCCAGACAAGCGGGCGCTGATTGGTGCTGTCGCACCACATAAGTCTGCCGCCGCGGTCGGAAATACTTGTGTCGGCAGCGGTCAATACAACCTGCGGCCCCAGCAGCTTTCTCAGGTTAACAATCTCTTCGTCGCTGGCTTTCACATCTTTGTCGGCATATGCAAAGGCTTTTCTCAGGCTCATCCAGGCCATCGACCAGTTGCCTTCGAAGGATTCCGGATCGATCGACCCTGTAACGAAGGTGTCGGAAGCATTCCAGATCAGGTAGTCAAAACAATCATCGAGGCGTTCGCGAAGCAGGTGAAAACTGTCAGAAGCATTGGCGGCGGTCGATGTAAAATAGGTTTCCTTGAAGGTGGCGGCCAGAAATCTTTCATTGTCAGCGTAGGCCTCGAAATCACGCATCTCTTTATCGAGATTCTGCTCGACCAGCTTGAGCAGATTGGCGCTGCGCAATCTTTCAATGTGGCTGAAACCATAGTGAAAAAGCGTGACCGGCAGCGCGACAAATAAAAGCAGCTGCAGCAGCCAGAGAAAAAAATGTCTGCCGGTTCGGTCAGCCATTGGTGGCCTCCTCTCCGAACCTGACGAGCACAATCGTCAGGTCATCATCGACAGTTCTGGCCCATGACCGGTTGGCCTGAAAAAGGTTGTGGTAATACTGTTCCAGGTCGCTGCTCCATGCGGTTTTTACCAGTTCGAGAAGCCGGTCAGGCCCGAATGCTTCGCCGTTTGCACTGGTTGCTTCAATCATGCCATCGCTGTAAAGAATCATCGTTTCGCCACGCTGCAGACTTATCTGATGATTGGCATACCTGGCCTTTCTCGCTATGCCTACCGGCGTTCCGATAATCTCTTCGAGGCGCGACGAACAACCGCGTTTGCCGACGATGACCGGGTAACAGTGACCGGCGTTGGCGATCAGAACCTCTCCGCTCACATCGTTAAAAACCAGATACTGACAGGTCATCATGCGTTTGAAACCGTCGCTCTTCAGCCTGAACAACATGTCGTGCAGAGCTGAGAGCAGTCCGGCCGGGTTGGTAAGCAATGGCCGGTTGACCAGCACGGTGGCTTTGGCCATGGCCATGATCAGAGCTGCTGGAATGCCGTGTCCGGCGACATCGCCCATAAAAACACCCGTTTGCTCTTCAGAGAGCTTAAGATAATCGTAATAATCGCCGCCAAGTTTGGTCATGGTTGCCGTTCTGGCGAAGATCCTGATCAGCTGGTTGTGATAACCGCCATCGGGAAGCAGCGCTTCCTGAACGACCCGTCCAATTTCCAGCTCAGCCATGCCTGCCATCGTCATGTTGAAAACTTTGCCGAGTTCTCCGAATTCATCTTGGCTTTCTATACTGGTGCGAAAAGAAAAATTTCTCTGCCCGATCTGTCTGACCGCTTCTGCAAGTTGTCTGACCGGTCTGAGAAACTGCTTCGACAGGGCAGTGACGACTGCGGATATGATCAGCATGCTCAGAATGACAAGGCCAAGAATCTGATGCCAGGTCTGCTGCAGGTCTTTGGCAATATAGGCGGTTGGCGTGATTGCTG
This sequence comes from uncultured bacterium, assembly GCA_964585025.1. GTDB lineage: Bacteria > Muiribacteriota > Ozemobacteria > Ozemobacterales > Ozemobacteraceae > Rifleibacterium. Next base: position 10,767 of record CAZPCO010000050.1, read on the forward strand.
CCAGGGAGATGCTGTCCATCTGCCGGCCTGCAATGGAAGTGATAAGACTGGTCTGGCCGCCGACGACAACGTAATTCTCGTGGGCCGTCTGCAGATTCATTGCTTTCTGCATCACCGGTCGCAGTCTGTCGGTGTTCCAGCCCTTCCTGGAGAAAATCTGGCCAGTAGAAGCCGCCATCGCTGCAAATGCCGTTGTCGCACTGGCGATGTTCGATATTTTGACCTGTTCGGCTGCATAGACAGCCTGAGCATCTTCAAGACGCCAGGTAATCACAAGTGCCGAGTGAAAGCGTCTTTCCTCGCGGTTACCGAGAAGACTGGCATAGCAAAGCTTCAGTTCGGTTCCGAAGCTGTAAAGTTCTACCGTTTCAAGGGTGTTGAGAAGGTTTTCGAGCAGCGACTGATGATCGTCGACAATCGTATTGCTGGTAATCGCCAGCCGGTTCTTGCTGCCTTCCCCGCGCAGCGAAAATACGCCGACGGTCTGGTTGGCGAAAGACACCGCACTGGTGGCGAACATGCGCACGAACGTCTGCCCGGCCGGTTTGCGGTTGCGCTTATAGCCGACCAGTGTGCTGCCATCTTCGCCGAATATCGTCAGTTCCTCTGCTTCGAGGTCGTGTACTATACGTTTCATGGTTTCAAGATCGTTGCGGTCGGGAAGACGATCCTTCACCGCGATGGTGAAGTCTTTGAGTTCGGCGGCAGTACGGCGGTTGAGCGCTCTTTTATGGCGGCGGTATCCTGAATCTATTTCCTGCAGAATTCTCTCGTTGCGTGCATGAGCTTCGCTCAGCAGAGCATCTTCCCGCTGCTGCAGATATTCATGCCCGATGGTGCCGAGAATCATCAACGGCAGCCCGTTGGCATAAAGAAAGAGCAGAGCCATGCGGGTGCGTATCGATATGTTAAGTCTTGGTAAACGCAGTGTGTAACAATAAATTACGCCGAGAATCACTGATATCGCAGCCAGAAGTCGCATCAGAATTCCGGCCCGATTTCGGTCAGGGTAGCCGATTGAAAGGTCACGTCGATTCATGATGCAGAAACCGCGCAGGTCTGGCGAAAGCAGCTTGAATGCCATCAGGTGATCCGCGGTCGGTCGGTGTGCCAGCCCGGCATTTTCAAATTTGCCGAGTTCGATCATGATCTGCCGCTGATCAAGGTCGCTGAATTCCTCGATCGAAGTGCCAAGGTTGCGCATGTCAATGAAGCCGGTTTTTATTGCTGTCTCCTTGCGGTTGAGAATTTCAACAGCGTGGCGCACCCCAGGATTGTCAAAAAGCGTCGATTTTATGCTGCACAGCACTGTCAGCGAAGCGTCTGAGTCAAACCAGAAAAGCGGGTAGGCATCAGGACTGTCGGCAAGAATGCATCTGCCGTGTTCGCCGGCCTGAAATGGAAGTCGCAGGTGTTGTGGGACGAGAAAACGCCCAAGATAAGATCTGAAAAGATTGATGCGCTTTTCGACGACCGGCAGTGTCTCGGGTTCACCCGGATAATTGCTGCGGCAGTGCTCAGCTATTTCTCTGAAAAAACCATACAGATTCGAGATGATGTAGCGATAGCTTTTTTCATCGGTAAGCTCATTGACGACCTGCCCGCTGCTGTTCCAGACAATGAAACGCAACGCCCCGGGAAATCGTTTTTTTAACAGGTCGATGCTTCTGCCGAAACTTTTTAGCGGCTCATCACTTCTGATCGCCTTTTGAAAAGCTCTTTTGAGCAGTGAATGATAATAATGCCGTTCATCTGCGTGTCGGGTCAGAAAGCTGAGCCGGTCGTCCATTTCGCTGAAGATACGACGTTGCTCTTTCTCGCTGCGCAGTCGCAGCATGCTGCCCAGCCCTTCATTGATGAGAAATGCCGGAACTAGAATAAAGCAGAAAATGGCTCCCAGCCAGGTCATCAGCCGGTATCTTAAAAAAATGCTGCCTTTACCGTCTTTCATTGAAGCCTCGGAGCCATGTTCGCCGCTTTTAGCGAAAAAGCCGCCAGCTCAGCTGGCGGCAATGTTTGAGGTGTGATTGTTGACCGCTCGATCAGTAATTTTCAACCCAGAGTTCAAAATGTTCGCGGCCATGTTCGCAGACCGGGCATTTGGGCGGGGCTTCCAGGGTTTCGAGAATGTGCCCGCAGTTGTTGCACTTCCAGAATACTTTGCCGTCTTTTTTGAAAACGGTATGGTTCTGAACGTTGTCGTGCAGCTTGCGATAGCGCGCTTCATGACGTTCTTCGACCTTGGCGACGTTGGTGAAAACGGCGGCGATATCGGCAAAACCTTCTTTTTTAGCAGTTTCGGCAAAATTTTTATAAAGATCTGACCATTCTTCTTTTTCGCCGTCGGCGGCATACTGCAGGTTCTTGA
>CAZPCO010000051.1:0-8887 GCA_964585025.1 uncultured bacterium
GTCGATCAGCAGAATCAACATCAGAACTTCGGGGTGATTGGCGATAATCGCATTTGCCAGCTGCTTGAGCAGCGTGGTTTTGCCGGCTTTCGGCGGAGCGACGATCAGACCGCGCTGGCCTTTTCCGATGGGGCAGACGAGGTCGAAAACGCGTGTAGAAACGTCTTCTTCGCTGGTTTCGAGTCTGAATCTGTCGGTTGGGAATACGGGAATTCCATCTTCAAAACTGACGCGCTGGCGAAGTCTTTCAAGACCAACGCCATTTACAGCTTCAATGCGCAGCAGAGCGTGGTAGCTTTCGTCATCCTTTGGCAGTCTGACCTGGGCAACAATGGTGTCGCCGCACAACAGACCATATCTTTTGATCTGAGATGGCGATACATAAACATCGTCGTCGTTCTGAACATAGCTGCGGGTTCTGATGAAGCCGTAGCCTTCGGGCATGATATCCAGCACGCCCTCTGAAAGACTGAGCCCTTCAGCTGCCAGCTGGTTTTTCAGGATCGCACGAATGAGATCCTGCTTTTTCATTTTGTCGGCGCCCTCGATGTTCATTGCTTTGGCGACGGCCTTCAGATTTTTTATCGGCTCATCGCAAAGCTGCAGATAAGTGAATGTAGGATTTTCCACAATTGCTATCCTTTCGCGCAGTTACCGTGACAATACCGGGGTGACCCGGTTTTCAGCGAGGTCTTGCAGGTGGTACGATGGACTTGGAAAGCTGCATGAACAATATGTCGCCTAACCCGATCTGCATTGTCTTCGCTCTTTCTTCGTCAAGCATGTCGGAAAAAATTTCCTCGGCCTGACCGCCATGAACCAGCCCTGTCTTTTTAACAGTTTTTCGCATCTCTTTCAGCATCTGGTGCATGAAAATCGATTCAAAATCCGAACAAGCATTTTTCAGCTTTTCGAGTTCCTTCTTTTTCGCTTCAGGAAGCTCTTTGCTGCGATTGGTTACCAGGGTCGGATTAATTGAAAAACTGCTCATTTTGTTAAACCCCATTTCGCATCTGACTTTTTGAACTCGGGTCCATTTTCACCGCTGCATGGCTTCAACTTGAACTGAAGCATCCATCAATGGTGTAACTTCATGCGGGGAATACCTGTCTGCTGAAAAAAATCAGAACGATGCCGTACTAATAACATATCCAGATAATAAATAGCAAGAAAAAGACACAAAAATTTATGAAAATATTCCCGTGCTACATTATTTTAAGCTCACCATGAAGGGCACCGGCTGCATTGATTGCCTGAAAAATTGCAATGAGATCTTTTGGCGTCGCTCCGACCGCGTTTAAAGCTGCAACCAGATCATCGACCGTTGTTTCGCCTTGAACGGCAATCATGCTCGCCTGTGATTGATTCCTGCCGGCAGCGGTGTTGGCCTGAGGCTGCTCGTCGACAGCAATTTTGATCCCGTTGTGAGAGATAACGACCCGGCTGATTCTAACGCTGTTACCGACAATGACCGTGCCGGTGCGCTCATTGATCACAACCCGGTTCGGTTCATCAACTTCCAGGGTCAGGTTTTCAATATTGGCGGCAAAACTGACAGGATCATCGGACATGCTGCTTGGCACCCGTATTTCAATCTGCCCAGGGTTGGTAATGCTTGCCCAGCCAGCTCCGTAGCGACGATCGACGGCTTCCTTAACCTTCCGGGTCAGAATCGAATCTTTCTCTTGAAGAAGAATGCTGAATTTGCCGCTGTTAGCAAACTGGTCGTCGACGCCGCGTTCCATAATCGCCCCTTTGGGGATGAAACCGACGGTAAGGTGATTCTTTTGACCACTGCGGGCTGCTGCTCCTCCCTGAGCGCTTTCGAAACCACCGATTGAAATCTGTCCCTGCGCTACTGCATAAACCTGGCCGTCACCGCCCTTCATGAGGGTTGGCAGCAGAACGCCACCCTGAAGGCTTTTGGCATCGCCCATCGAACTGATCGTGATGTCGAGTGGCTCTCCAGGCCTTCCATAAGAGGGAAGCATCCCGGTAACGATAACAGCAGCACAATTCTTGGTAACTATCTGCTGCGAATTGATTTCCATTCCCATGTTCTGCAGCATGCCACGAATCATCTCTATGCTCATCGCGCTCTTGTCACCTGTGCCGTCCAGGCCGGTCACCAGACCGTAACCGATTACCTGATACTCACGGTTCCCGCTCATACGCGAAATATCCTTGATTCTTACCTGTGCCTCGGCTAATGCAGTCGGTAAAGCTGGCGAAGAAAGCAGCAACGCTGCCGCGCAGAATGATGTGAAAAGCCTTGCGTATCTGGACCGATTTGCTTCCATGCTGATGTTCTTCCTGGTTTTATTGCCTGAAAAATCAGGCTCCATTAGTACTATCGGCAATTTGCTCTGCAAAATTAACCAGGCCGTTGAATATGGTTGAGCAGATCAGAATAGCCTGCTGTGGACGCTCACTCCTGGCCTGCCAGCTGCAGATTGCTTAAAATCTCGGCTGCCAGTTCATTTTTTCCCTGTGCTTCTGCTGCTGCCAGTGCCCGGTGCAGAATCCCGGTCGCCTCCTGCTTCTGCCCATTTTCCAGATATCCGGCGGCCAGAACCTGCATCAGCCAGGGGTCAGTAAAATCACTCATCTGGCAGGCCCGGGTCGCGTCAGTAATGATTTGTTCCGGTGCCAGAGAAGCTTTTCCGGCAAAATGCAGTTCAAACAGCCGGGTAAAGGCAGGAAGATGCATTAGGCCACCAGATTTGCGGTAGTAGTCTGCAGCTTCATTGTAGTTTCCCTGCTTTTCACATGCCAATCCAAGACTGTAAAAAGGCAGGGGTGAGCCAGGAAAGCACCTGGCAGTATCGGTAAATACCTGGCGGCCTTCTTCGCCTTTCTGCATCTGGAGCAGACTGTTCCCGGCGCCCAGATGCAGCAGCACGTCATCGGGGCATGACTTGATCGCCTGTCGATAAACCCTCAGGGATTCGGAATAATTGCCCTGCCGGAAATAAATATTGGCGAGATTGCGCCAGGCGGCTGTCATGCCTGGGTCATAGCGGGCAGCGGTCTTGTAATCGATTATGGCCTGTTTAACAGTGTCTGGATTCTCGGAGTGAATCAGGCCAAGGTTGTAATGAGCGCGGGCAAAATCAGGTGCTATTGCCAATGCCTTTAGAAACAGCTTTTCGGCTTCCGCTTTTCGATCTGATGTCAGCAGCAGTCCATAATTGTTGATGGTGTCGATGTTGAATGGATTCAGAGCCAGTGACTGAATGAAGCATTTTTCCGCCTGCGTCGGATCTTGTCGACACAGCATTGCCAGACGATGCAGCGCGGCCCAGTTGCCCGGTTGGCGTCCGGTTGCGGCGCGGGTTGTGATTATACATGCTTCTGTGCTCAGCGCCTTTTTGCTTGCTGCAAGCCGGGATTTCAATTCGGACAAACGCTCGCTGTTTCCAGGCTGCAGAGTGAAAGGCGGCAGGCTCATGCTGTCGATGACATGCTGAAGATGGTTGATTTCATCATTGGTGGTGTAGCCGATTGCTTCTGCCATTGTATCCAGAGTTGGAAAACTTGCCGGAAGCTGTTTTGATTGAGGAAAAAGCGATTGCATGGTTTTGAAAATGGTATGAGCGGCCAGGTAATGCCCCTTGAAGGTCAGGTGAACATGATCGTAAATCAGGTCGCAACCAATGATTCCCGATGCGCTGTTTTCAACAAAGGCCTTTTCAACGTCTGCATGTGCGGCCCCATGCAGTTGTGCACATTCAGCTGCGATCTGGTTGAACCTGTCTGTTGTTCTTGCCCTGAAGCAGTCGTTTTCGAGAGCTTCACCCAGATTAATCGCTGCCTGCTGCCTGTTGCCCTGTGCCAGAGCTACTTTTCCCTCCAGATAGCTGAGCATGGCATTGCGGCTGAATCTGTTGCGCAAAACCTGCAGCTGTTGTGAAGCTGTTGCGTAATTCTGCGCAAATATTGCCTGCGAAAGTGAAGCAACGGTTGCTCTTGTTTGATCGTCAAAGCCGGTTTCGTCAGAAGCGAATGGCGGACAGTCGAGCCGGTTGACCGGCACCCGGCACCAGATGACTGGAATACCCGCCTGCTTTGCTATGGCAAATATGTCGTTGAGGTTCGCGCGCCAATTGTTCTGACATTGGGTAATGGCATCGCTTCCTGGCGGAACGAGATTGCTTAGAAACATCTCCAGGCCTTTCCAGCCCGAAGAAAGACTCTCGGGAATACGATCTCCCTTGAGTGTCTGAATCAGGCGCAGCGATGATGCCCATATTCCCGCCAGGGCTGCTTTCCTGGTAAAGGGCATGCCGTTCAGACCTGACGGTCCATATGGCCCGATAAATTCGTTGTGACCGGCATAGATTACCAGAAGGTCCGGATTATAGTCGATGATTTCCCGGGCAAACTCACGCAGAACCCAGCTGTTGATCGCTGGAATTCCTGTGTTGATTACCTCGACGATTTTCTCTGATCTGCCATCGTTGCAACAGGTTTCAAGCATGCGTGAAAAGGAAAAATCTGCAAGTTGCTCGCCGCGGGCTGCTGATTCACCCAATACAAAGACGCGCAGTCGCCCGGCAGGCTTGATTGTCGGCATGATTTCCGGAAGTGGCTTGCGGGCAAGGTGCCCTGGAAAGAAACGTTGGGCAACCCGGTAGTTGGCGCGTAGATACTCGCTGCCATCGTTGCTTTTTTCCTTGACGAAAAGTTGTGATGGATATCCTGCTCCTGCCAGACGCGCTGCGAATTCCAGCCCGGTCAGCAAAAGACATGGGATGACCAGCGCGATAAGTATCACTTTTGCTGTCATCTTGAAGGCCGTGCTCTTCATGTCGTGGCTTTCAGAAGATTGTATACATGAATGGCCCGAGGGCTGAAGACTGGGCCAGTGTCAGCAGCACTCCCAGCAGCAGCAGGGCGATCACGATCGGAAAGAGCCACCATTGACGGCTTTTCCAGAGAAAGCGGAAGAGTTCCTGTAGCGAAGATTATTTTGAAGTCATGTCTGGCATTTTTTGCCTCAGAATTGCTCGGTAAATTTGCCCTGAGAGTCTTTTTCGGGCGGTTCACGGTAAGAATTACAGTCGGCATCGAAATAGAGTTTGAGAGGTGTGCGACCGGTAAGTTTCAGCAGTAGTCCGGTCGGGAATACTGCAAAAAAATATAGAAGCGTCAGGATGATTCTGGTGTTCAGCCATCCGAGAGCTCCTCCGAACATCATCCAGCATCGGTATGGCAGTTCGAGCATAATCGGTTTTAGCAGGGCTGGCAGAATGAGAAGACCGGCGATACTGCCGGTGCCGATTCTTGTGGCTGGCTGCAGCAGCCCGGGCCACACTGTCAATATCAGCAGCAGGCCGCCAACTGACAGCCCGAACGAACGCAATTCACTTTTTTCTGGCTTATTCTGTTTCATATCAGTCAGGTGCAAACTCCTCCAGCCCCAGGCGGTCTTTGATGCCGATCGGTTGGTTTTCTTTGCAAAGATAATAGTTGCCGAGAACCAGGCGATCCATTTCTGTCCGCATGAAGCATTTGTAGGCATCGAGGGGCGAACAGACAATTGGTTCACCTCTGACGTTGAATGAGGTATTGACGATGACTCCGCAGCCGGTACGGGCTTCGAAAGCCTTCAACATAGCGTGGTAGCGAGGGTTGGTTTCGCTGTGCACACTTTGAATCCTTGCTGATCCATCGACGTGAGTGATGGCGGGAATATCTGATTTCGGAACGTTGAGAAGCTGCAGACCTGTGAAGTTCTTTTGTTCATCGGTCAGCTGGCGCAGTCGCTCCTTTTTGACCTGAGCGGTCAAAAGCATATATGGCGTGTCGGTATCGATTTCAAAATAATCGCTGAGACGTTCGCGCAATACCGAAGGTGCGAATGGCCGGAAAGACTCGCGGAATTTGATTTTCAGATTCATGATTTTCTGCATTTTCTCGGAACGTGCGTCACCGATGATGCTGCGGGCTCCAAGTGCTCTGGGCCCGAATTCCATGCGGCCTGAAAACCAGCCGATTACTTTTTCAGCTTCCAGATCGGCTGCTGTCGTTGAAAAAAGCTGGCTGTCTTCGCAATAATCAGCAGGAATTCCATGTTTGTCGAGAAAATCACGAATTCTCTCGTTTGAATATTCCGGCCCAAGATAACAGCCCTGCATCAGATCCTTGCCGTCAGCTTCTCTTGGCTTGCCGCAATGCTCGTGCCAGACACCAAGGGCAGCTCCCAGAGCTCCGCCGGCGTCGCCGGCGGCCGGCTGTATCCAGAGCGATTCAAAAGGGCCTTCGCGCAGCAGGCGGCCATTGGCAACACAGTTCAAGGCTACTCCACCGGCCAGGCAGAGATTTTTCAGCCCGGTTTCCTTGTGGAGGCTGCCTGCAAGGCGCATGATGATTTCTTCAGTCACATCCTGAATTGAGCGTGCCAGATCCATTATGCGGTCGGTAACCGGTTCGTCTGCGTGACGTGGCGGGCCACCGAACAGCTGGTGAAAAGGCTCCGCAGTCATTGTCAGACCGGTGCAGTAATTGAAAAACTTCATGTTCAGGCGAAAAGTTCCATCCTGCTTGAGGTCGAGCAGATTGTCGAGAATGGTTTGTCGATAAACCGGGCGGCCATAGGGTGCAAGCCCCATGAGTTTGTATTCACCACTGTTGACCTTGAACCCTGTGTAATAAGTGAACGCCGAATAAAGCAACCCCAGTGAGTGCGGAAATCTGATTTCCCAGAGCGGTTCAAGCTGGTTTCCGTTGCCGCGCCAGGCAGTAGTGGTCGACCATTCTCCGACGCCATCCAGGCATAGAACAGCAGCTTCGGGATAGGGGGAGGCAAAAAAGGCTGAGGCAGCATGCGAACGATGATGGCTGTAAAAATAAATGTTTTCAGGCAAGCCGGCGAATTGCCCCTGCAGAATACCGGCAATCTCAGATTTAATGAACAACTTGCCTTTGATCCAGGCTGGAATGGCGTGAAAAAATGACTGCAGCCCGGCCGGTGCAAAGCTCAGGTATGTTTTCAGCAGTCTTTCAAATTTTATAAAAGGCTTTTCGTAAAATACCAGAGCGTTGATCTGATCGATCGAAATTCCGGCTTCTGAAAGACAGTAACGCACCGCATTGACTGGAAATTCACAGTCATGTTTGATTCTGGTAAAGCGTTCTTCCTGGGCGGCAGCCACCACCTGACCATCATGGATCAGACAGGCAGCTGAATCGTGGTAATAGGCTGAGATTCCGAGTATATACATTTTGCACCGAGGGTGAATTTTGCAAAGTGTACCAGATTTTCCGGCAGGTTTTCAATGCCTCAGGTGCATATTGTTGTGCCGACCAGCTAAAAAAATAGCGGGGGCACCATAATTCGGTGCCCCCGCCGTGGTCAATGACTGATTAGAATACCACATCCATGAACTGGGTTATCAGACCCTGCCGATTGGCTCGTCCAACTGAACCCTTGCCATCGAATTTGATTTGAGCGTCAGCCAGCAGTTTCGAATTGATACTGTTGCTGGTATCGACATCTTTAGGTCTGGCGACACCACGAACTCTCATGATCTGGGTTTCCTTGTTAACCATGATTGAACGGCTGCCTTCGACCAGCAGATTGCCGTTGGGCAGAACTTCAAGAACACTGGCGGTTATGGTGCCGCTCAATTTGCCGGATCTGGAAGTGGTGCCGGTTCCGTCAAATGTATTGGTAATCTGGTTATTGCCAACGAACTGGCTGAGAACTTTCTTGAAAAATGGAATCCTGGGAGCTGTGGTGACTTCAGTAGTGCTGTCTTTGCTGGTGTTGGTCGTCGCCTTTGACTGGGCATTCGATTCTTCTGAGATCACGATGGTGACTATGTCGCCAGGTTTGAATTCTCTTCCGCCCCGGGTTGAATAAAGGTCGTTGCCGGCCAGCCACAAAGATGCTCCATCGGCCTGCATAATGGTCGCGATCATAAACAGTAACATCGCAATCAGCTTAATTCTGCGCATATTCGACAGTGCCTTTCTCGGTAACTACGCCTTTGATGCGGCGTTTATTCTGCAGGTTGATCAGCGTGATCTCGTCACCGGCGTTGCCGCCGCTTACTGCTCTGGCTGGAATTTTGAGAGAAAGAGTTCCGGTTTTAACCTGAAAATCGACGCTTTCGCCAGGTTTAATCAGCAGAGATGCCTTTTCTGCAGCTCTTGCCTGGTTGGATGCAACCGGGTGAACCGCCCCGACCGGGGCTTCATTTTCCACAGTGGCTATGTCGCTGTTGCGCAGAACGGTTCCGGCTGATTTGTAGCGGCTGATGCTTTTTCCAAGCGCCTCTGAATACAGGAGAGGAATGCTGGCATTATCGCTTTTGATCGTGATTTTTTGTGGCTTTATCAAGGCTTCAGAAATGAGTTCGCCGGGTTTTGCCAGTCTGGTTAGCTGTGCTGCCTCGATCTGGCGGCTGACCTTGACCTGAATCAGTTGTCTGAACGCGCCGCCATCAGTTTCGGCGGTGAGCGCGAAAAGTTTCATGCCAAGTATGTTGTTTGAAGAAGTGTTTACTGCCCATTCGCTGGCATTACCCGGCAAGATCATGGTCTGGGGAACTCTTGAAACATCTATTTCCAGCTGATCTGCTGAGTTTTTCTGGCAAAGCTCGATAATGCGGGCTTTGACGTCAGCGCCTTTGAGAATCGAGCCGTTTCTCTTGATGGTGACGCGCTCAGGCATCGTAACGTTTTTGGCAAGAATACCAAGCTTTTTCTGCAGGGTCTGACGATCGATAACGAGTTCGCCGAGCGGATCTGGAATGAAACCGATTTTTATAGCCGCCAGTTCCTGCAGCAGCTGACTGTCAACTTCGTTCTTGATCAGGCTGTCAGCCTTGATTTCACCATTTTTTACCAGAACGTTGGCTTTGAATTCGGTTGCCTCGGA
>CAZPCO010000051.1:8897-12063 GCA_964585025.1 uncultured bacterium
GCTGTTTCATCTGGTTAAGCACGCTCATTTATCCTATCTGCGCAGGTTGTTGGCTATCTGCAACATGGTGTCGGAAGTCTGAATGGTCTTGGAGTTCGCTTCGTATGCACGCTGAGCTACGATCATGTTGACCATTTCTTCGACAACCTTTACGTTCGACATTTCGACGAACCCCTGGGCGATTTCGCCAAATTCCTCGGTGCCTGGCAGGCCCACTACCGGGTCGCCGGATGAGCCGCTCGGAATGTAAAGGTTGCGGCCAATGGCCTTCAACCCGGCCGGGTTGATAAAGTCTGCAAGCTCGATCTGGCCCAGAACTTCCAGATCAACCTGGTTCGGCATTTTGGCTGCGATAATACCCGATGACGTGATGTTCAGTCCAAGAGCGTCCTGGGGTATGGTGAAGCCGGGCATAACCGTGTAACCGTCAGAGGTCACGACAACCCCGTCTTCGGATAGTTTCCAGGCACCATCTCGTGTATAACCGATATCGCCGTTTGGCAGCTGAATCTGAAAGAACCCTTCGCCTTCGATAACAACATCGAGAGGTTGCTCTGTCTGCTGGAATTCGCCCTGACTGAACATCCTCTGGGTGGCAACGGGTCTGACGCCATGACCAAGCTGAATGCCGACCGGATATGTGTTGTCGGTCGAAATCGGCGCACCTGGTTCAGCGATCGTTTGATACATCAGATCCTGAAAGTCGACCCGGCTTTTCTTGAAACCTGTGGTTGTAACGTTCGAAAGGTTGTTGGAAACCACCGCTATGTTGGTTTCCTGACCCTTCATGCCGGTAGATGCTGACCACAATGCTCTCATCATAGGCTTTTTTCCTCCGGTTCTTTCAGATTATCGCTCAGCGTCTGGTGGCGCCGACTGAATTTATGGCCTTGTCGAGAAGACCATCGTGTGACTGAATGACTTTTGAATTTGCTTCATAAGCTCTTGATACTTCGATCATCCTTACCATCTCTTCAACCAGGCTGAAATTGGGTTTTTCGATGTATCCCTGTTTGAAATTCGTGTCGGCTCTGGCTACTTCGCCGTAGGCCCTGACAAACTTGTTGTCTCCTTCTTTGCGAAATGCCTTTCGGTCAGCGGCCATGCCTGTGACCAGCCGATATTGGGCAACTCCATCGATCAGAACACGCCCTTCCCGGTCAATCTGTATCTTCTGGCCATTTCCGGTCTGAACTCTTACTAATTCTGAGCCGCGACTTCCATCTTCATTGAGAATATTGTTACGATTCTCGAGATTGACAGGTTCTTCTTCGGCAAGTATGTAGTCGCCATGCATATTTGTCAGAAAGCCATCCTGATTGATGGTGAAAATGCCGTCCCGGCTGAACCTGACGCCTTTCGGGGCTTCAACGGTAAAGAATGCCTTCTCGTTTTCGAGCGCCACATCGAGATCGTTGCCGGTAAAGTCAAAAGCCCCGGCTTTGAAGTTGGTGAAAGACTCATCCAGAATGACACCGGTGCCGAGTTCGCCAATTTTTGGGTATTTGTAGATCGGGCGTGGCGGATAAAGCTTGCCGTCATTCACCCGGCGCAGTTCCATTGTCGGCAGTTCCTTGAAAATTCCCTGATCCTGTTTAAAGCCGCAGGTATCGACGTTCGCCAGATTGTTGGCGACCATATCCTGTCTGATGATCTCGCACAGCATCGAAGAAGACGCAGTGTAAATTCCTCTTATCATTCTTTGCCTCCTGCATCAGTTTTGCTGCCGCATGCATCTGCAAGGGTGCAGTTGCCGATCAGGTTCAGAACTTCGTATCCAATTGGGTTGCCCCCGAAAGCAAGTTCGTGAGCCAGGTGCGAATGCAGGCATTTGACACCGCGAAAATCTCTGCTGCCGGCAATCGTAGTTTCTGTAAGTATCTCGCGAATATGTTCCGGCAATACTCCGGGGTAAACTTTTTCGGCCATCTCAACGCGTATTGCAGAAATCTGATTCTGGCTGCGGAGAAAGGTTTCTCTGAAGTCCGCATCTTCTTCAAGACGGTTCGAGAACTTTCTGATGAAGCCCTGTTGTTCGAGTTCGGCCACCAGCATTTTGAGGCGGGGACAGACCAGCCAGATGAATGCAGGAAAAGGCTTCCAGATTCCGTCTTCGATGAACACCGGGTCGGCAATAAGAACCTGAGGGCTGCCATCCGGACACCGGGTTTTCACTGAAAACGGGGTTCTCGGTGACCGGCCCAGTAGTCTGATCGCGCTCTGATAATCTTTTGAATCGTTTGCCAAAGTTGATACCTTCCCTAAACGAGTTATCGGCATAAAACCTTCCCGACCTTAGGGATAATGATTTTTTTATTGATCAGAAAGTTGATCGGCAATCAGCTCCTCATTCTTGAGTCTTTCAGCAAAAAAAAATCGCAACAAATCATTTCCTCGATATTGGTCGCTGCATATTTCCACGTATGGCTGGTGATATGTGAAGATGAAACCTGAGTCTTGGCCGCTGCGACGGTCGACGGCGAGCAATCAAACTTGCTCTCTGCCGCTGGGCCAGAACCACTGACAATTACAAAACCGGTTCCGGAATTGCCTGGTTGGAATCGGGTGAAAAATCAGGTAATCTGTGGCAAATAAAAACTGGAGCGACAAAATGACCCTTCGCTATCTGACTGCCGGAGAATCACATGGCCCAGCGTTGACCGGAATTCTGGAGGGAATGCCTGCCGGGGTTGTCGTTTGCCCACAGGATTTTACCAGTCTGATGCGGCGGCGGCTTGCCGGTTATGGCCGGGGTCGACGTGCTCAGTTTGAACCCGATCGGGTTGAGATTTTTTCTGGGCTCATCGGTGGTTTGACTACCGGTAGTCCAATTGCATTGCAGATACGCAATGCTGATTATGAACGCCATGTTGCCTGCATGCATCCTTTCAATTCGCCGGCCCAGGAAGGGCGCATCAGCGTCCCGTTGCCCGGGCATGCCGATTTTGCCGGAACCTTGAAATATTGCCTGCAGGATTGCCGCCTGGTTCGAGAGCGTGCCTCTGCCAGGGAAACAGCGATGCGAACTGCTCTGTCGGTGCCGGCACGCTGCCTGCTCGGTCAGCTGGGCATCGGAATGACCTGTTTCGTTGAACGAATCGGGCCGGTTCGCGCCGAAATAGATTATTCAGCCGCCCCGGAAAAGCTCGCTGCGGCTGTCGAAGCC
>CAZPCO010000051.1:12073-13122 GCA_964585025.1 uncultured bacterium
GAATTTCTGACTCCTGATTCAGAAATTATGGAATCATGGCGAAGTCTGATCGACAAAGCCGCAGCCGAAGGCACAAGTCTTGGTGGAACCGGGGCAGTAATATTCTGGGGCCTGCCGGTTGGCCTGGGCAGTCATGTGCATTATGACCGGCGTCTGGATGCTGCAATTGCCGGCCTGGTGATGAGCATTCCGGCAGTGCGCGGGGTTGAACTTGGCCTGGCGGCAGATCTGGCGGCCGGAAAACTGCCGGCTGCCGACAGTGTTGTATACAACCCGGAAAGCGGCTTTTCTCGTGGCGGAAACATTGCTGCCGGACTTGAAGGTGGAATGACCAACGGTCAGCCGCTGATAATCAGATTTCATATGAAGCCTTTGCCAGCCAATGCCCGGCTTGATTCAGTAAATCTCGAGACCATGGATGCAGAAAAACCTGCGTTTTATCGTTCTGATATCCAGGCGGTTACGGCCGCCGCCGTTGTTGCTGAGTCAATCGTCGCAATTCTGCTGGCCTCAGAAATACTTACTCTCGCGGGCGGCGACAGTCTGAGCCAGATAAAAATGCGACTGGCACAGAGATAAATGAAAAAAAAGGGGCCACCCCTGTTCGGGGTGGCCCTTTATTCAGTCGGAGGGTTTAGAATGAGGTATCGAAGGCGTTATCGAAGGAATCGTCGACAGTGCCGGCTGGCTGAGCGGCAGGAGCAGTCGAAGCTACAGGGTTCATGCCTGTTTCCGGAATCAGCGAGGTCGGAGCTGATGATTCAATGCTCTGAGCGATGATGTGCGGAGTGATCAGGATAATGAGTTCCTGTGACTGGCCCTTTTTGCCTTTGAAGCTGAAGAGCGACTTCACTATCGGAATGCTGCCAAGCAACGGAATTTTGTTGTTTTCCTTGCCTTCTTCATCTCTGATCAGGCCGCCGATGAGAATTTCTTCGCCATCTCTGACACGCACGGTGGTCTTGGCTGAACGGGTGCCGATGACCGGATACATATTGTTGTTGGACCATGATTCAACGAATGATACTTCAGGTTCAGCGTCAACAGTG
>CAZPCO010000052.1:0-10747 GCA_964585025.1 uncultured bacterium
ACCCCAGGATTAGGAATCCTGTGCTCTATCCACCTGAGCTATAGGCGCAGCTTTTATTCTTGCATTTTAACAGCATCTTCTGGCAAAATCAAGTGTAACTTGAACCAGTCACGCCGGGTTGTCTTCTGCAAACTAATGCAGGTAGCGAAACCTGCCCCGGCATCGGGAGAAAATTTTGAAAAGAATCGTAAAACTGCTGCTGCTGTCATTTCTCTGTCTCACTTTGCAGGCAGTGTTGGCCGAAGACACCGGGAAACTCATCAACAACAAATGTCGGGCCAACCTGAAAACCCTCAACGAGGGAACGGCTAAATTCCTCGCTGAAAAAGATCTGGGGCTGCCAATGTGGGCAAATTTAGAAACCGTAACCAGCTCACTGATCGATCAGAAATATTTTGCCGAAAAGATCGAACCGCCGACGCGCGACTGCAAATACAACCTCGTTGCGGTCAGCCGGGATGACTATCAGTGGTATTGCGACCTGCACGGCGTGCTTGAGGGAGAAAAATCAGTGACCTTCATGTATCACGAGCACCGTCTGATGGGCAAAACGAGCAAACGCTACGAAAACATACCCAGATACAAGGAGCACGTCAAAGACATGCTGCGCTGGACCGAATACCAGCCAACTCCAGGCGAAAAACTGCGTTATCAATACAACAGCAGCCCGATAACCACGATCATCATGTGCATCTTTGCAGTGATCGTGCTGATTTTTATCTATCGCAACGTAACGTGAGAGAAGAGATTGCTTCGTCGCTTCACTCCTCGCAATGACAGAGTGAGAGAAGATTGCTTCGTTGCTTCGCTCCTCGCAATGACACAGCTGGCATGTCAAAGGAGTCGAAGGGGTGGCGGCGTTTCGACTTCGTTCAGCGATCGACCAGGGGCAGGTGAAACTCTTCGGCAAACTGGCCAAGCATCGTGTCGATCCAATAGCCACCGTAGCCCATTTTCCGGGCCTTCAGCAGATTGAGAATCGCTCTGCCCTTCTGATTCTGCTGTGACCAGGCCATGGCAAGCACCACATAAGGCCAGCCACTTTTATGACTGCGGCCTTCAAGATACTCAACGGTCTTGATCGGCTGATGCAGTGCCAGATGCAGCGAAGCCAGGTCAACGATCAGAAATTCATTGGTGGGTTTGAGGTTGAGAGCGAGAGTCAATTCTTCGAAGGCATCGATAAAAGCGCCACGAACTGACAGAATAAGACCTAGAGCATGATGGGCATCGGCGTTCTGAGGGTTGTCACTGATTGCCTGGCGGGCAAAGCGCTCTGCCAGATCGAAATCGGTCTGGTTGGAATCGCCGAGCAGGGAAAGGTAGAAATAGATGCGACCGAGCTCAAGATAGCCGTTGCCGATTCCATCAGGCAGGGTCACCGATTCTTCGTAATGTCGCCAGGCCTGACGTAACAGGTCGGCATTGCCGAGCCTGAGACCGTCTTCCATCATCTGATGCGGGTCGACGACTGGAATACCGCCTTCAAGCAATCTTATCGAGAGAGCCGAAGCTGAAGTGGCAAAAATGCAGAGAAGAGCAGTGATCAACAGCAAATTGACTTTCTTGCCAATGGACATTTTTATCCTCCTGATGTTATAAATACCATTACTATCATGCAGTACCCTGAAAAATCCACAAAAATATGACACAGCCGGCAGCTCTCGAGAATAATTACAAATCGCGCCTGAACGAACCTCAGGTGTGGATATTTCTTTTTGTATTCTTTGCTGCAATGCCGCTGATCATCTATTATCAGACCTATCGCCTGCACCTCGAAGACAACTATGCGCGCAAAAGAGCGTCGCTGGTTCAGACTTATCAGCGGGAACTGAATTCGTTCGGTGCCAGATCAACGAACCGGCAGATCTTTCTGCAGCTTTTTCAGGGATTTCGTGACAGCATCAAGCGAAATGCAACTGAAAGACAGTTACACAACAGTCTGATCAAAAACCTGCTCGAAGAAATTCCCGACACCACATCCCTCATAATCTGGAACAAAAGCGGCAAGATCGATGAAAACAGTATTGTCAGAGCCGGTGGTCTCGCCAGCGACAGCGTTCAGAATCTGGTAACTCTGATGTTGAATGCCTACGAAGACTATTCGACCGGCATCAACCTGCAAAGCCTGCATCAGATCAAGCGCTTCGAACAGCAGCACGCTCAGTTTTTCTCCTCGATGACGCCGCTTCTGGGGCGCGGATTTCCGGTCAGCCAGGCGCTGACAAGTCCCAACAAAGTAATCGGAAATTACATGTCGACTTCCGAAGTATTCTTCTACTGGGATTTTTTCAACAACCAGGACAACAATATCGGCGGCTTCGCTGCCGTAATACCGCTGCGGAATCTGTCGCCGGTGTTCGGGCTGCAGCAGATTATCAGCCGTGAAAACGGTTCGACGCCCGAAAGCGTTTTTGGATATTTCGACCAGACTTCTGAAGAAGTTGCCGTCTCGTATCAACCTTTGCTGCCGATTGCCCGCAAAATCATCAAAAAGTTCGAAGACGCGCTGGCTAATCCGCTCTTCATCGAAGACTGGGTCTTGTTCGCTCAGCCTCATGTCGACAGTTCATCGGCGAGCGTTTTTTCGCTGTTTTCGACCATAGGCCTGCGCAAAGCCTTCGAAAGCGACCTCTACAGTGCGCGTCTGATTTTCAGCCTTCTCTTTCTTGCAGCGATTTTCATTTTTTACCATTATTACAAGCTGACTAACACCAGCGGTCTATCGCTGCGCCGGAAAATGGCTTCGATTTTTTTCATGTGCATGCAGTTGCCGGTGTCAATTCTGATTTTCATGGGCATCAGGTTTTCGATCAGTCAGGGGACACTTCTCAACCGGGAAGCCGAAACCCGCCTGCAGGAACTCATTAAAAGAGTCGATGCCGACACCAACAATTACTATCGCAACGTCAATGAATGGCTCAAGTCAATAAAGACGCTGCCCGAGATGTTGAGCCTTAATAAGGAACAGCTGCGGGAAACGTTTTTCAGATTTGCGAAAAACAACCAGCTCGAGAGCTTTTATCTGACGAACCTCAACGGCGATATCGAGTTCGACATCGACAACCTGGCCCGGGAAAACGCCAGCAATCGCCTATTCATCAAAGAACTGGGCATGCGCATTCTCGCATTTCATTCAGGCAGCGTCGATTCGATACCAAATATGAACCCGCTCGATGACGGGCTATTTGAGCTGGTAACCCGCCGCACCGGAGTAATGCATCAGGTTTTATGGCCAGGAAGCGACATCAGAAAATTCGTCTTTTCAGACGTAGTTACTGCCGCCGATGGCAGGGTTTTTGCATCGATCGCGATCCTTTCCAAAACTGAGATAGACCGCCGCTACCTGCGCCAGGCCGTGAACAATCACGCGCAGCTCAACCCCGATTCAGAGCTGTTCTATCTACGCGAAGACGACATTTCCGACAATTTCCCGAAACTCTCATCGATGTTCAAGGCAAATCTGCTTTCTCTTATTGCAGCGTCGAACTACACCAACAACATTGCTACCGATCTTCTGGCCGATGAAAGAGAGCCCATGCTCGCCGCCCTCGGAAGAGGCATCAATGCCCGGGATTTTCTCATAGGTGCCCGGTCGAGCTGGAACCGGATCATGGAAACAATACACCTTACTTATATGCTGGTTGGCATAGGCCTGTTTTTCAGCCTTGCCGCCTCGGTGTTTCTGATAACCATTCTCATCAAAGAATTTCTGGCACCGGTTTCGATTCTATCCAACGGCGCGCGGGCCATCAGCAATGGTGACCTCGAGCTGAACCTGCCGGTTTTTGCCAAAGACGAGCTTGGCGAACTGTCGACAATTTTCAACATGATGACCCGCAGACTGCGAAACAGGCTCACTGAGCTCACCGTGCTTTACAATCTGACTCAGAAGGCCTCGACTACCCACAGCCAGCGCGAAATTTTCGAACTGGCAGCCGAAAATCTGCAGGAACACCTGAACGCCGAATCTGCCGGCACCGTATGGGTTTCCAGCTCAGACGCCAACAGTGAACTGTATCTTTCCGAAAGCAAAGATACTGCTTTCGCAGAAGAGATCAAAGCCTGCGCCAGGACGGCACTGCGAACCTGCCGGGAAACACTGGAACCGGAGACATCCTCCGGGAAGCATATCCTCAGCCTGCCCCTTTATTTTGAAGAGAGAAAATTCGGAGCCGTCTATCTGATTTTTGGTGCAGACCGCTTCAGCGACCGTAAGGTATTTTCCGATGACGAAAGAAACTTCATGGATACCCTCAGACACCATCTGGGGCTGATCATCGAAAACCAGAGACTCTTCGAAGAAGCAATAACCGACAGTCTCACCCGGTTGTATCTGCGGCGCTTTTTCCTGGCCACCCTCGACAAGGAAATCAGTCGTTCGAAAAGGTATCAGCTCGATCTTGGAGTGCTGATGCTCGACATTGACAATTTTAAAAAATTCAACGACACTTACGGGCATCAGGCTGGCGATTATGTATTGCGGGAAACCGCCCAGCGCCTCACCGAAAGCATCCGCACCGTAGACACTCCCGGGCGCTATGGTGGAGAAGAAATTGCACTGCTTCTTCCCCAGACGGGCATTAAAGAGGCCTATGTCGTGGCAGAACGCATTCGTAAGGCAATCGAAGGCTCTGAATACAATTACCGTGACCTTAAAATGAAAGTAACAGTATCGATAGGCGTCACTGCTCTGCATTTACGCAATGTCAGTATGGAAGAACTCGTCGACGAAGCTGACCGGGCGCTGTATATCGCTAAGAACAAAGGACGCAATCAGGTTCACATAGCTCCGGAGGCGATGTAATGATCAATGTCTGCCGGCGCGCCTTCACCCTGATTGAAATTCTGGTAGTCCTGTTCCTCATCGGACTGGTGGCGCTGCCGTTCACCAGAATGTTTTTGTTTGGTGTTCAGGGCAGCCACGACAATGCCGAGCATGTGCTGGCCTACAACCTTGCCCGCGAAAAGCTTGAAGAGATC
Organism: uncultured bacterium; assembly: GCA_964585025.1. GTDB lineage: Bacteria > Muiribacteriota > Ozemobacteria > Ozemobacterales > Ozemobacteraceae > Rifleibacterium. Next base: position 4,984 of record CAZPCO010000052.1, read on the forward strand.
AAGGGGCTGCCCTTCGAAATCATCAAATCTGATTACGAGAATTTTCGCGAAGTTTTTCAGGATCGCCCAAAATACGATGAAGCCTATTACAATGAAACTTCTTTCGAGAAATATTTCACCGATGTTTTCACCGATCGTTCTCTCAATGATGGCGAGCTGAAAACCACGTTTACGAGGCTGAAACAGATTTATGCCAAGGGCTATCTCAAGCAGCTGCAAACCTACCCTGAAGACTACCGGCGCTTCAGGAGAGTAGTAAAAGTCGAACAGATCACTGAATCGGCGATGCCGTCGAAAATGAAAAAGATCAACGTCCTGGTTTTCGATGCTGATGAAAAGAAAATTGCCGAGATTGCAACCCTGATCGGACTGCACAAATGAAAAGAAAACAGGGGTTCACGCTTGTTGAATTGCTTCTCGGCATGTCGCTGACCGTTCTAGTGGGCGGCGTTCTCTATCTCATGCAGTCTACCGGCATGTCAACCGTCAGAAAAGGAACTTCGCAGCTGATTCTGACGTCAGAAGTCCGTAACAAGATGGAAAGAATGGTTGCCGACCTGCGCAACGCCAAAGAAATTCTCGAAATCAAGCCGGACATGATCAAAATGCGCTGCTACAAATACTCGCTCGACAAACCCGACCCAGGCGAAGATGCCCTGATCACCGTAACCTGGGAAGTAGAACGCGGCGGCCGACAGCAGGTTCTCTGGCGCACCGAGAACCGCGACAATCCTGTCAAAATGCTGAGTCTCGACAAAATCGGCGAGCGACTGTTCCAGCCATTTTTTGAAAACTATGACCAGGTTTCGCCGGTCGGCTGGTCTTATTATCCATTCGACATGATTTCAAACGATTCCGGGCAAAGGCAGCGCATCAGCATGATCCGCATCACTCTCGAATTCAAGCAACAGGGTGAATCGGCAAATCTGGTGACCACAGTTTCGCTGCGGCCGGCGGCCTCAAGAATCAGACAACCCTACTGGAAATTCAGATAATGGAATTCTCGACATTCCTGGGAATCATCTCGGCAATGATTCAGGCCGGTCTGGCAATACTGGTACTAGTTAAAAATACCTCTCGCCGGGAAAACCGTCTGTTCAGCCTGCTCCTGGTATTATTCATGTTCTGGAGCCTGGCGGAACTGTTTCTCATTTTTAACGGCATCACTTCGATCGGTCTGAAACTGCTTTTCACCCCAGGAATCCTTCTCGCTTACTTTTTCTGCCTGTTTACTGCCATTTACCCGGCTTATCAGGCGGAGGCCTTCGTGTTTCGCGATCGCTGGCGGCCGGCTATGCTGTTTCTGCCTGCTTTGCTCCTGCTGATTTTGCTCTGGAATGACCGACTGATCGAAACTTTCGAACCGGCATCCGGAGGTTTTTCGCTCATGTTCGGCAGTTTTGAGTTTATTCTCAAGGGAGTCGTAGTCGGATACCTGTTTCTGTCGCTATCCACCTTGTCGAACAGTCGACAGAAAGCCGATTCGATTGTGCAGATGCGGCGACTCCGCTACACTTTCACCGCCATGTTGCTGCCGATAGCGGCCGGGTCAATCATAATCGCACTCAGTCGCTGGTTCACAGGTGGGATGACCATGTATCCCTTCGGGCTATTCCCGGTTCTTGGGATAATAATGAGCATCATTCTCAGCTACACCATGCTTCGCTATAATCTGATGGAAATCGACCTCATTTTCTCGATCGGTCTGGTCTATACCCTGCTGACCGCAATTCTCGCCGGGTTCATGGAACTGATGCAGGAACTGATGCAATCACTGCTCAACTTTTCAGACGTCTGGAGCAGAATATTTGCCATATTGCTCATTTCCGCAGTCTTTTCACCTCTGAAAGAAATACTCGTCAATCTGGTCAACCGTTTTTTCGGCCGCCAGAGCTTTGATTCAGCGCGGGTAATGCAGTCGATTCTGGCCGAACTGCGCAAGCAATCAGATGTCCAGAAGCTTTTGTCCAGATTCGTCAGCGAACTGCAGCTGATCCTTGATTTTACCAACGCGACCGCCCTGGCTGCCAACGCTGAAGAAGTCATTGAAAAGGCCAGCGAACTTCCCATGTTGCCTGCCGAACTCAATGAAATAGATGCCATAATCAATCATTACACCGGCATAGGCAACGCAACTGGTCTTGAAGCGGCCAGGGCAATGAAGGCCAGGGATATCCGGCATTATTTCCCATTCCGCAGCGAAGAAGATTTTTATGGCTGCCTGCTGCTCGGGCCCAAAAACACAAGAGTGCCCTATACAGAGACCGAATTGAACCTGGTTCAGGGGCTGGCAAATGAAATTCCGCACATCATCGAAAATCTGCAGATGATTCGCCGTCTGCTTACCCAGGAAAAGGCTTCTCAGGAAATCGAACTTGCCGCAGGCATGCTGCGGGCAATCGCCACTAAAACCGGCATCGGCAGCTTCGCCGGTTTCAGAATCGCCTCATTTTCTTCGCTCGCCGGCGAAATAAAGGGTGATATGATCGATATCTGCGACAACAGTTTTCTTGGCATCTATGACGCCTTTCATCATGGCCTGCAGGCAGTACTGACTCTCAATCTGCTGTTCAGTGTCTTCAGATCGGTTGCCGACCCCGACGAAAAATTCCGAACCATTTCCAGACTGCTGCAGCATTTTGCCAACCCGCAGCTGAGTTCAGCAGTAACTCTTATCACTGTCGATGGAAACCGCATGACGATCCGTAACTGCGGGAATCCGTCGCCGCTGCTGCTTAGTAACGGCAAGGTTTCCGCCCTGCCACTCGATGGTTCAAAGCCAGTTGGTCTTTCCGAGCAGACAGGGCCACTGGTCTATGATATCATTCCCGGCATGGACGACCTGGTATTCATTTCGACAAACGGCCTTTTCAAGGCCTTCAGGGAACTGCGTGGCCGTGAGCTCGCCGATTTTCTTTCGGCATCGATGCCATCCGGAGTTGAAGAATGCCTTCGTCTGGTCAGCAACGAAATCGAGCCATTCATTCGCAAGCGATATTCCGACGACATCACTTTTATTGTGGCAGGGTTAAAATGAACAACAGCACAAGACGAAAAAGCCGAACCATAAAGCTCGGCTCGACCATGGTCGGCGGCAACGCACCGGTGACCGTTCAGACAATGACCAAGACAGATACCCGGGACGTTACAGCGACTGTCAACGAAATCAGAAGATTGCAGCTGGCCGGGTGTGACATCATCAGACTCGCCGTGCCTGACATGAGCGCAGCTGATGCTTTGAAGGCAATTTGCTCCCAGAGCGGCATTCCGGTTATAGCCGATATACATTTTGATCACCAGCTTGCTCTGACAGCACTTAAAAATGGTGTTCACGGCCTGCGGCTCAACCCGGGCAACATCAGAAGCGAAGAAAAGGTTCGCGAAGTCGCGGCAGCAGCCAAAGACCGTGGAATCCCCATCAGAGTCGGTGTCAATGCCGGATCTCTTGACCCGGAAATCAGAGCCAGACATGGCGGGGTCACCGCAGCAGCCCTGGCAGAATCTGCTCTGAACGAAGTGAAACGCCTGGAAAAATATGATTTCGATTTGATCAAGATTGCGGTCAAGGCTTTCGATCTGCAGACAATGACTGAAGCCGTTCGTCTGGTCGCTTCTGCCTGCGATTATCCGCTGCACCTGGGCGTAACCGAATCAGGTCTGCCTGAAGAAGGCATTATCAGGTCTTCCATTGGCATCGGTCACCTTCTGCTCCAAGGGATTGGTGACACAATAAGGGTTTCATTGACCGGTGATTCGGCCGATGAAATTCAGACCGGCATCAGGATTCTCAAATGTCTCGGGCTGCGCCAGTCGGGGCCAGTCATAGTTTCATGCCCAACCTGCGGCCGATGTCAGATTCCTCTGCAGCAGATCGCCCGGGAAGTAAGAAGGCGCCTTGAAGGCGTCAATGGCTCTTTTCAGGTTGCGGTCATGGGCTGTGCGGTAAATGGCCCCGGCGAAGCCGAACAAGCCGATTTTGGCATCGCCGGCGGCAAAGACAGCGGCCTTATTTTCAAAAAGGGCAAAATTATCAGGACTCTCCCCGCGGAACAGCTGGTTGACGGCCTGATCGAAGAAATTTTCAAAAGCCTGCATCCAGGCAGTAAAAATGGAGAATAATCGATGAAATCAACAGCCTCCCTCAGGCCGGCCCGCCTTTTTTTCATGTTTCTTTTGTTGTCGGTTTATTGCATTGCACCGCTGGCAGCCCAGAAGGCCGACCAGGTAATCAATTTCAATACCTCCAGGGTCGAGCTCATTTTTCAACCATCGATGCGCTCGGGGTTCAATTCACCACACCCGTTGCACATCGAGGTGCCAAGATTGAATCTAATTGTCAACCTCATGGAAAATTATCTGCAGTATCTGCTTCGCCTGCAGAAAATTGCGGCCGGCACCAAGATAACCATGGTCTATGCACCTGATATCGCCATCGAAGACTGGAACGAAGATGCAAAGAGATTGCGCATCAAGGATACAGGAATCAACCAGGTTCTGCAGCTGGTAAATCAGCATCTGCGCGAACAGGATGGCACCGAAAGATCCTTTTTGCTCGACAATGATGAAAACCTTTTTACCATCCCCGACCATTTTCCGCGTAAAACCAGCAAAATAGCTATAAAAACCGAGCTGATCAATCACTCTTCTTTTCAACAGAGTCTTGAACCCGATACTGATTTCTGCGTCGTCGACGAGCACCGCGTCGTTACCGCCCGGCCATTCAAACGCAGCAATCGCCTTTTTATCATGACAGACAGCAATGGCGTCTGCAGCAGCACCCAGCTGCTCGACCAGGCTCAGGAATGGTATGCAAACCTGTCGGCTTCGGCGGACCATAATTTCATCGCTTTCACTGACGGCCTGCGCCCGATGGTCAAGCCACTAGGCGGCGGTGAGCCGGTTTATGTTTTCCCTGACAACCCTGATGCAATAATGCTCGACATGCGCTGGTCACCAACCGGCGCACTGCTGGCCGGAATGATTCTCGATAACCCGTCCCAGGAACGACAGCTGTTCATTTTCGATGCTGCTCAGGGCAAATTGCGCAATAACCTGCCATTGTCCAATCTGGCAGCCAACTATCTCAACGCTTTTCCCTGCTGGTCACCCGACGGCAACAGGCTGCTGCTGACCTCAGCCAGAAGCGCGCACCTGGTAGATCTGGCCAGCAATACGGTTCTGCCAGATATAATCAGGTTGCCAAGTGAGATTGGTGAGGCCATATGGTCCGCAGACAGTCAATCTTTCGCCCTGGTCGAAGTTATGGGGCAGGCACGCGACCGCTACCTTTTCGACGATCTCGACTACCGCAAGACGGTATTGCATCGCTATCGCATCATGACCGATGGCGCCATCAACGAAGACCATGCCCAGCGTGTCGAATCGCGCAACACAATAAAGCTGATCTCTTTCTGGACTAATGACCGGGTCATGTATCTCGAAGGTCGTCTGATGAGCAAGCGTCTGAATACCCCCTTCTGGGATCTCAGCAAAAATTTCAATGCCTTTCTTACCCCGGCGCCGGCTTCGGCAGCATCTCGCGAACAAGGGGTGAATCCGGCACTTACGACTCCACAGCCATTGCCCATTCAATATATTTATGTATTTCGCAATCTCGATGGCAAATACAATCCATATCAGCGACCCACAGGGGAATATGGCCTTCTGGACAGACTCCCGGCTGGCTCCACTTGACGGAAGCCGTCCCGGATCGGTCCGGACCGGCATCGAAGCGATTTCAGCAGCAGAGGCAAGGCTCAGTCGC
>CAZPCO010000052.1:10757-13035 GCA_964585025.1 uncultured bacterium
ACAATGTGTATGACGCCGGATTCGACCACAGCAACCAGATTTTCGTCAACAATTTCACGAATATCTGGTTTCTCGGGCTGCGCAAGCCGGAAGAGATTCCCCAGAATTTGAACGTCTTCAATTTCAGAGCCTACCCCTACCCCTTTATGGAAAACAATGTCGCCGTTTTCAGTGAAGCTCAGGCTCCCAAAATGGAATCGCTGCTGAAATTCCTGCAGGACTACAATCTGCGTGCGATAAGATTCAATACCGACATCACCAGGCTGTTCATGCTGGCAAATTTTGTCGGCACGGCAAATCTCTGGTCTGGTGATCTGGTCAAGATCGTCGAAGGGCTCAACCATACCGAAGAATGAGCAATAATTCAAAGCAGATGATCCGGCCCTTTTTCTGGCTCTGCATTTTTACCGGATCATTTCTGCTTTTTCTCATTCAGCCAATGGTTGGCAAAATCCTGCTGCCCTGCCTCGGTGGATCGCCTTCTGTCTGGACAACCTGCATGCTGTTTTTTCAGTTTGCCCTTCTTGCCGGCTATGTATATGCAGAAAGATCGATAACTATTCTGGGTTACAGAAAGCAATCGTCGCTGCATCTGGTTCTCATGATCAGCGGCTGCCTCTTTTTGCCCATAGACGTTGATCTGACAAGTGCCGCAACTGCTTTTAATCAGCCGGTTTTCTGGCTGTTCAGCAAACTGACCTTTTCAATCGGCTTCCTGTTTTTCATTATTGCCGCAAACGCTCCTCTGGTGCAACGCTACTATTCCCAGGCCGGACAGGTCGATTCAACCGACCCGTATTTTTTATATTCAGCCAGCAATGCGGGCAGCCTCACGGCTCTGGCAGCTTATCCATTCTTCTTCGAACCCCTGTTGAAGCTTTCACAGCAAAAGTTTTTCTGGTCCGGGTTATATGTAGTGCAGATATTTCTGCTGTTCATGTGTTGCCGACATTTTTTTCAATCAGAAAATGAGCTTCCGGTAATTACGGAAAAATCACGCAGACCAGCCTGGCGGGAAATTGCCGGATGGACATTCCTTGGCTTTGTTCCGTGCAGTGCCATGCTGGCAGTCACGACACATATCGCAACCGACATAGCTTCCGGCCCGATTTTATGGATTTTCCCACTCTCTCTTTATCTGGTTTCATTCATTCTCGCTTATGCCAAAAGCTCGTTCTGGCGCGACTTCAAATGGGAAATCCCTCTATTACATGCAATTATGCTGGTAATCATCGTCTACCATTTCAACATCACTCATCCGGTAACGTTGACGATACCCCTGCATCTGGCAGCCACATTTCTCGTCTGTATGTATTTTCACTCGTTTCTGGCCCGCATTCGCCCGGAACCAGAATTGTTGAACTCGTATTATGTCTGGATGTCGGTCGGTGGTATCGCGGGGGGCCTTTTCAACGGAATCATTGCGCCCACGATCTTTGCCTTCCAGGCTGAATACCTCATTACCATGTTTCTGGCAGCATTTTCCATATCAATGTTGTCAGGAATCGGCAAAAGTGGCAACTACCCGCTGTCAGCTCAAATTCTGACGGCCATATTTTACACATTGCTTATCGGTCTCCTGGCCGGGCGGTATCATAACCCGAACATTTCGTTGATTGGCGGCAACACTCTGTTCTTCATGCTGCTTTCTCTGGCTCTTTTACGAATGTTCTTCAATTTCAGCAGACTGATCTGCGTGCTTACGCTGCTGATCGTTTTGGCGGGAAGCCACTTTTCCTGGATAAAAGACAACAACCTGCTGATCGGGCGTAATTTTTTCGGAATTCTGAAAGTTGCCAGGGTTACCAACGAAGACAGGATCAATGACCGAGACCTAGGTATAAACAAACTTACCGATCTTTTCTATTGTTTATATCATGGTACGACACTGCACGGAGTTGAAAGAAAGGTGAATGTCCGGCCAGTTTATCCCCTCTCTTACTACTGCCGGGAAAGCCCTATAGGTGCAGCATTCAGAGCAGGGGTCATCAATCGTGCCTTCCGAAACATAGGTGTTATTGGCCTTGGATGTGGCACATTGGCCTGGTATGGCAGATCCTGGCAACATTTTGATTTTTTCGAAATCGATCCCCAGGTTGTCGCCATCGCCGAGAATCCTCAGATGTTCACTTACCTCAAGAATTCCCGGGCATCCTGGAAAACCATAGTTGGGGATGCCCGCATCAACCTGCAGACGGTTGCGGACAACAGTTACGATCTGCTGGTAGTCGATGCTTATTCATCAGATTCCATCCCCCTGCATCTCGTTACTCTCGAA
>CAZPCO010000053.1:0-3838 GCA_964585025.1 uncultured bacterium
CACCTTTATAGTATAGTATTGCGGAGAACCGCTTTGTATTTCTCTGAATAATATAATCATTACCGGGTAAGAGTTCAATCAAATATCGAATTTTATCCTGCCAGAAAGTGCAAAAATTCACAAACTCGTTTTTAGGAAAATTCTGGCGTTTTAAGCGAAAAAAGATGATCTATTGCATGCAAACCCTTTTATAATGCTAAAATCTTTAAGGCTTGACATCTGTTCAAGATATCGGTATAAATGTCATACCTTGCAATCCACTTAAGAAAGAGAAGCTAATGGTAAATGAATCCTCAACTGGAAGGACGCTGCTGGTTGTTCTGCTGTTGGTAGCGTTTATCCAGCCGGGTGTTTTAAATGCCTCGGCACATTTCACGAGTCTCAAGTCTGCTGGTATGTTGACCAGCCCGGCCTTCGAACAGACCGGAACCAAGGATGACCCGGCTGAAAAGGCGAGTTTCTTCGGAACTCTCGGCCCTGATGCTTCAGCCAAAGGCGCAGTAAAAACTTACACCATCAAGGTAGTCAAGCGCCAGGATAACGAATCGTTCAATAAAGATTCGGTAAATTTCTCAATTGCCAAAGTTGATGCCACCACCTCAGGAAGCAAGGCTCTTTTAAGACCTGTAAGTGGTGAAGTCAGCTCACTGTTCGGCCGTCGCCGACATCCTCGCACCCATTCATGGCATTTCCATACCGGAATTGACATCAGAGCTCCCAGGGGCACTCCGATTTCAAGCAGTCAGAGCGGCAAAGTGTCATATGCCGGCTGGCGCCGCGGTTACGGTCTGGTTGTAGTTGTCGATCATGGAAACAATATTCAGACCGCTTATGCACATTGCTCAAGAATTGCCGTCAAAGTCGGGCAGTCGGTAAATTCCGGCCAGCGCATCGCCTATGTTGGCAATACGGGAGTAACAACCGGAACACATCTTCATTTTGAAGTCCGCCGCAACGGCAGCGTGGAAAACCCACTGCGCTATCTGAAGCTCTGATCTTCTCATGAAACGTCTGGTTTATGCAACCAGGCACGAAGCCAGTCTGTAGTGTTGCTTAGCATCCTGCAGACTGGTTTTGTGCAAGGTAAAGAGGAAGTATAAAATCAGAACCGAATATGATCACACCAGGTTATGCGGATATCCTTTGGCAAATTCAATTTCTGAATAGGGAATACATAACAAAATGAGCAGGAAAAAAATATTGGGTTTTCTGGTTTTGCTGGGAGTTTTAATTACCGGCCTGTGGCTTTATTGCGGAACCTTTCAGCTGAAGAATCCCGAATATCTGCTTTGGGTCTATTTTGGTGGTGAATGTCCAGAAGCGTATTACGAAAAGTATATTTTTGCGGATTTCTACAGGTCGAGAATCATCCAGGGTCTTTCAACTGCTGAAATCAGGAAGCGCTTTCCCGGAATTGTCGACGGTGAGACTTTCCCCAAAGAGTCATATCGGGGAACCCTTCTTCAGAACTGGCGCGCTCATGATGATTACAAAAGCAGAGATTTGAAGCTTTTCTGGTTTGATAATGCCCCAGACAAAATGGGCTGGGCAATAATCATTTTGAACGATAAGGGTTATCAGATTTATCCGATGAAGGGATAGGACATTAGGTAGGGGCTCTGCCAAAGAATAGCGGCTCCTGTGCCACACGGTCCAGCCGTCACGGAAAACTGGCGACGCTTTTGCTCAGGTTGCTTATGCAGCCTTATGCTTTCTGGCCCTGGCGGTAGAGCATAAAGTCACTTGCCGGAGGGTGGCAGTTTAACCCATACCTGTAGTTTCGACTTCTCGTCGGTTCTTACAAGAACGTAGTCTTTATAAGTTGCATTGTTTTTTGTCTGCATAAAATTCACCCTTTTGCCGGCTGAAAAATTCAGTTACTTATTTATGAGCAATAAATGTGCCATGATTGCCTGATGATCATCGGCCGCAGTGGGTGAAAAGTTTAATGACGCTTGAATAAAAGATTTGGAGCGGATTGCCGCCTACAAAAAATCATTTGGGGCGAAGAGCGGTACCGCCTTTGGTACAGAATGTGCGGCTGATGAAATTTTAGCAGTCTGTGCAAAAAATTAACTAATGCTCAAAAATTATACAAAAATTGTTTAGCCAGAAATACCTTGTTGTGTGAATTTTGAACATCCCAGAGAGGTGACTGCCCTGCTTTTCAGTCAAGACCTGGAATATCGAGTTCTTCGGGTTGATATTTTTCTGATTCGGGTGCCGGTTTTTTTGTTTGCAGATACATCCATATGGAACCACAGACACCTGCTATTCCCATCAGCATCCAGAACAGGCCGAGATCGAGAAAATTGCTGCTGCCAACGCTGATCAGAAAAGAGTATTCCTTTTTACTGACAAATTCCAGTTCCTGGGCTTCGGTATAAGTAAGAGCGGAAACACCGACTCGCTGCAGGGGAATTTCAGGATTTTGCAGTGCTGCGAGAATGCTTTCCGATGATGAAGTCTCTGAAGACGGAAGAAGAAAAAGATGGTATTGGGTCGAGGTGATGCCCGGTATGGCGGATTTCCGGATCACGGTACCACTGAACTCACGCCCGAGAGATCGAAATGACGATATCAGCATGCCACAGGAAAGCATGAGAAGAAGCAGAGCAAATACTCTGGTTTTTATTTTACCTGAATCATCTTTGAAAAAGCTCATAAACTTTACTTTAGCCCTGGAGAATAAAAAAAGCAAAAAAATACTGTTTTTTTCTTGCGGTACCCTTACGGCTTTATAAACTATATGTTATATTTAGCGTGTAAGTTTAAGTCTGGAGGGTTAGTTGATGAAAAAGTTTATCATAGGGCTTCTCGCAGTTCTATTGTTTGCTTCAGCACCGGTAATGGCAGGTAATCCATACGATTCGGGCTATAATAATTCAGGCCAGAGCAGCAGCAATGGCAGCTACGGCACTGTCGACCCCAATGACAAAGCTGTGGTCACCCTTCTCTGGATGGTCTATTCCGACCTGCAGATGTGTGGTACTTCTCTCAATCAATCCGTTATGGATAACGTTTCTGCGATCGGCCACATCAACAACGCGCAGTCAGCCCTCCGCAAAAGCGAAATGGATCCGGCTTATTACAGTCTAATCGGTGAAATCGATCAGCGCCTCAGCAAGATCAAGTTTTATCTGGTCATGAACGAAAGAAAAGCGGTCGCTGAACGTCTGCATCAGCTGATGTCAGTCATCAGAAACGTTCTCGGCGCCAACAGCGGTAATCTTCCCAACTATGGTGGTTATTCCGGTTACAATCCGAATGCCAACAATGGTTTCAGCAATCCGACGGGCGGCACTCCGGTTGGTTCCGGTTTCGTTCCGACTCAGCCTGAAATCCCCGTAAACGGCGGCCAGGTCAATCCGATGCCGGTTCTTCCTTCCGGTGTGGTTCCTGTTAGATAACCAGAATTTCTGAACAGTTCGAAACGGCGGTGAAAACCGCCGTTTCTTCACTTTAGAGGCAATTTTAATGATTTTTCTGCTGATCGGTTTCATGGCAGCCGGTAAAACTACTGCCGGAGCCATTGCCGCCGCCCGGCTTTCTATGCCGTTCCATGATCTCGACCAGATGATCGAGTCGACTGCCAGGATGAAAATCTGCGATATTTTCGCCGCCCAGGGCGAGAAAGGCTTTCGTTCTCTCGAGCACGAAGCCTTTCGCAGTCTGGTCACAACTGCCCGGGAGCATGTGATAATTGCCGGCGGCGGCGGGTTAGTGACCAATGTGGCTAATAATGAGCTGATACAGAATTGTTGTGTTATTTTTCTCGATACCCCGTTTGCTGCAATCGAGCAGCGGCTTGCTGAGGATTCCGGCAGTCGACCGTTGC
>CAZPCO010000053.1:3848-9111 GCA_964585025.1 uncultured bacterium
GTGCTGGCCGGCATGGGTGCTATGCAGGTCAGATCTTTCTGGGAAGACAGACGGCAGCTCTATTTAAAACATGCCGGTTTTGTGATAGAAGATGGTGATCAGATTTCAGCGTTGATCAGTAAAATTATCGCAGGTGCCAAAAATGAACGCAAACAATGAACGAATCAGCAGTGAATTTATCAGACTTGTCGAAATCATGCGCACTCTCAGGTCACCGCAGGGCTGTTCCTGGGACCGCAAACAGACCAGCATTTCGATGGCAGAGCACATCGCCGAAGAGGCAGGTGAAGTCGTTGAAGCCATAAATGGCGGCGATGCCCTGCATATCAAGGAAGAGCTCGGTGATCTGCTGATGACTATAGTATTCAGCGCCCAGATCGCGGCTGAAGCCGGAACTTTCGACATGAGTGACGTCGCCGCCGGAATCTGTGAAAAGCTCATCAATCGTCACCCGCATGTTTTTGGCACTGCCACCCGCGGCGTTGATCCAGAGAAGGTTATCGAAATGTGGGGCGAGATAAAAAAACAGGAAAAGATCGACCGCAAGCGTTTATCAAACCGCATGCGTGAAGCGCTCGACTTTCCATCAGCCCTGGCCGGAGCAGAGAAGATTCAGGTTGAAGCTGCAAAAGTCGGGTTCGATTTTCCCGATGCGCACGCAGCACTCGCCAAAATCAAGGAAGAAACCGCCGAAATCGAGACTGCAATAATTGCGAAGAATCGGGACGAGCTCGAAGACGAAATCGGTGACGTTCTTTTTGCAGTGCTCAACGTTTCGCGTCTTTCAGGCGTCGATGCTGAAAAATGCCTGCGCCAGGCCACCCGCAAGTTTGTCGACCGCTTCAGCAGAGTCGAAACTCTTGTCGAAGAAGACGGCGGCTTCGATGGCAAGAGCTTCGAAGAACTCGACCGCTACTGGGATCGTGTCAAACTGGAAAAATAATACCGGTAATTGCGCCAGGTAAGCAGATCGCCCGGCTGCCCAGTGCAGCCCAATGCAGAAGGTTGTCAGCTGCCTTTACTGGCGCAGGTTTTCTTTGAGTCGCAGCAGCTGTTCGCGTCGATGCGGGTCGCTTTCTACTTCCAGGCCGAGGTCGATTTCCTGGAGCGCTCTGCGGAAGTCGCTGTTGCGTGCAAAGACTTCTGCGAGAACCAGTCGGGCTTCACCATTGTTTGGGTTGGCTTTGAGAGCCCCTTCGGCATCACTCTGAGCTCTGAGAAAATCGCGATTCTGCATATGCAGCAGACCTGAAAGCGACAGTGTCTGGCTGTTATTCGGATTTACCTTGAGCGCCTGGTCGAGGTAGGCGCGCGCATCATTGAAGCTTTCTTCAAAGATCAGCACCTTGGCCATCGAATAGTTGGGCTCGACAAGGTTCGGATTCAGTCTGATCGCATTACCGAAGAAAACCTTGGCGGCTTCGAGATGCCCGAGTTTAGCGAGTTCAAGGCCGGCGGTATACTGCAGTCTCAGGTCGTTGGGATTCTGCATGGCCTGCCTTTTAAGTTTGTCGGCCGGCGTATCGGCATCGAGGCCCGGGGTTGCCACGACGGTTTCGAGTTTTGCGAGGTTTTCGATCTGTCGTTGCTGCTGAAGGCCAGCAACCTGTGAGGCGTAGCGTGCATCCTGCATTGCCAGCAGGTCGCATTCTCTGATGATGCGTCGACCGTCATCTTCGTATTCGCTGCCTGCTAATTCTGGCAGCAGATGGGTGATCTGATCGCGGGCAACCTTGTAATCGCCGTTGATGAAATTTACGAAGGCCGAAAGAAACTTTTTGTCGCGTTCAGAACCGCCTGCTTTGACCTGGCGTTCGACTGCGCGCATCGTTCCTTTATCGTCGCGGCCGAGCAGGGTGCGGTCCATGGTGACCGCTGATCTGAAAAATTTATAGGCCAGGTCGAGCCGGTTTTCTTTTTTGGCGTCGAGTGAGGCTTCAAAAAAAATCTGCGGGAGAAGCGGGTTCAGGCGATGGTATTTTTCGAGGTCTGCCAGTGCCTGTTCGATATTTTTCTGGGTTTTGAGAATGTTGTATGTATAAAAATATGGTGTCGAGTTATCAGGAGCGATCTCGATACAACGTTTGAAGTGCTTGATGGAATCGTCGAAACGGCCGGCATCGTAATAAAGAACCCCGAGCCAGAAGTTATAGTCAAAATTTTTGCTGTGGTATTTTTCGCCAAGGCTGACGAGGTTTTCGAGGCCCTTCAGCTGCCCGGCCTGTCGCAGCAGTTTGATCAGCGCCACAACACCTTCGGGCGAGTCGGGGTAGTTTTTGACCAGTTCGGTATTGTATTTGAATGCCAGCTTGATGTCGTTTTCATAAGAACTGGTGCGTGCCAGACCTTCGTATACCGCACGGCGCATTTTTGCCGGCAGTTCAGCACTGATCAACTGTTCGTAGAGAATGCGCGCCACGTTGATGCGGCCGGTAATTTCATACAAATAGGCAAGGGAATAAGCGTTTTCCGGGATTTTGCGAGCTTCGAGAGTTTTTTCGAAAGCGATGATCGCTGCATCGAAGAATTTCATGCCGGCGAAAGAGTAGGCGAGCATGCGCTGCAGATCGAAATCGGCCACATCTCTGAACGGGGTAAGAAGTTTGATGACTTTTTCGTAGTCGCCTTTCGCAAACGGCTCGTTTGCTGCTTTTACTGCAGCAGAACTATCGGCTGAGCCAGCGTTACTGGCCTGACCGGAAGAGGCAGCCGGGTCACGGGTTGGTCGAGAACGCACCGGCTGCTTGTTTCCGGAGAAGGGGTTGAAGAGAAAAACCCCCAGGGCAAGAACTACAATCAGAAGAAATATGGGTATTTTTAATCCGTCCATGCACAAAATATAGCATAAATTTTTGGTCGCAAACAAATTAAAGAAACTCAAGTCATTAAAAGCTGTTAATCTGCCGATAAAAAATCTGAAATCCGGCTTTATTCAGGAGTCACATCATGAGAGTTGAAATTAATGTCAGCGAAAACCAGGCTCGCGAAGGTGAAAAACCTGCTGCTGTCGAAGAAAAAGCAGTTGAGGCTGTCTCATGTGACGTGGCGATCGACATCGGGCAGGTTCTGGCCGCTAATCAGGCATTGCTGAAAAATATGGCCCGCAAAATGGAAGCCATGGAAAGCAAGCTCAACAGCATGGAACGTATTTTCAACGAGCAGGCTGCCAGAATTGCCGACGAACGCAATACTGTTCTGCTTCTCACTGGGCCGGTAAAAGAAGTGAAGCCCTGGGAACCCCCGGTATGTGAAGATGTCGAGTCTCATTGCCAGAAGTTCTCGTTCATCGACCGGATTTTCAGACCATGGCGAATGCGCAGAAACTGAGTATGCAAAAAACGCTGACCGATAAAACAATCTGTCGGTCAGATTCTAAGTCAGATTCTAAAAGTGAATTCCCTGATTCTGGATTGCAGATAGACGGGCTGCGCACGTAACACAACCCGGGACAAACCTTTATCTCTGTCTGGAGTTCAATTTATCGAAACCAGCAAGTTTGTCTGGTATTGCGCTCCAGGAAGTCAGAAAAGGTATCTGCAAGAAACCTATTTTTCGTCATCGTCGATAACGACGATATCTTTAACTTCTTCGAGTTTGAGAGTGCCGGCCTGAAAGGCGAGGTAGTGCTTGCAGGTGTCGCATTTTGAATTGTTGTAGATTTCCCAGCAGTATGTCATAGTTCAGCTCCTTGTAAATCAGCCTTTTCAGGCTGCTTTTGCCCATGTCGCAAAATCCGCGCCGATTACTTCTTCCGCGAGTTCATCGGCGATATCGAAGGCTTTGAGCAATTCGATTTTGAACTCCGGTTCAAGCCAGATTGCCCGTTGCCAGCAGCGCAAGGCCTGACCGATGTTGCCGGTCGTTGCCAGCGCGATGCCAAGGTTATAGTGCGCCTGGGCGTTGCGCGGGCAGGCTGCCAGCGACTGCTGATAAGCTTCGATTGCTTCAGCGGTCTTGCCTTCGGCTTCGAGTGCCAGAGCCTGATCGAACAGTTCCTGACCCTGCTTTTTTGTCCAGAAATTTGCTGAATCCATATTCAATCATATCTATCGGCAAAAAAGCTTAATCGATGCAGAAGCATTGTATCACAAAACATACATTTGTGCATCCGGCAGCAAACCCGCCAACCGGGAGGCAGCAAAGATACGGGTGGATATTTCCCGTCGATGAACGATGATTGGTGAGGTTGTTACCCGGGTATTCCGGCGCGCGTTGCCGGAATTGCTCAAAACCGGCCAGGTTGCTTTTTTATCTGCAGTTCGGTAGATTGCCATGGCAGAAATGGAGGATTAAATGCTTATAGAATATTCTGGAAAAAGGCCGGCAGTGCCTTCTTCATGTTTCGTTGCCCGCAGTGCCGAACTGGTTGGGGATATAACCCTTGGTGAGAACGTCAATGTCTGGTATGGAACCGTTGTCAGGGGTGATATAAATACGATTTCCATCGGAGATAATACCAACGTTCAGGATGGTTCAATTGTTCATGTCGACCGGGCGAACGGCAAACCGGGGTCAGGCTCTGTTCGTATAGGCCGGAATGTAACCATCGGCCATCGCGCCGTGATACATGCCTGCGAAATTGGTGACAATTGTCTGATCGGCATGGGTGCTATAGTGCTTTCCGGGGCGGTGATCGGCGCAGGCAGCATTCTCGCGGCCGGGGCCGTCGTCAAGGAAAACGAGAGCATTCCGGCCGGTTCGCTGGTGGCTGGAGTTCCAGCCAAGGTAAAGGCTCAGGTATCTTCAGAATGGCAACAGCGCATTCTCGAATCGGCCGAACATTATGTCATGCTGGGGCAGAGGCACAAAACTTCTACCAGGGTCGTAGAATGATTGCAGGGTCAGGGTAGGCCGGGCAGGCGGTAAGGCATGCCCCGCATCCGGAGCATTTTTCCGTTACGATGACTGCGGCATGACCGGCATCGGGAATGAAAACTGCAATCGGCTCTGCCGGGCATTTGTCAAAACAGGCCTGGCATGGTTCATTGCTGTGGCGCAGACAATTGCCTGGTTTTATCTGTGCAATGCCGATTTTATACAACCGGTCAGAATCGTTTAATGACAATGCGCCGCTCTTACATGCTTCAATACATGGAAACCCGGCGCAGAATCGGCACCATGCCTCGCCATTACGCAGGGTTGGCGTGCCAAGATCGAATTCGTTGCTCATTGTTACCGGTTTCAGGGCAAAATGCGGGCAGGCTTTAATGCAGGCACCGCAGCGGCGGCATTTTTCAAGAAAATCCTTTTCATGACAGGCACC
>CAZPCO010000053.1:9121-12650 GCA_964585025.1 uncultured bacterium
GGTGGTCGAACCAGTTCTGGAAACCTGGCCGCAAAGTCGCTCAATTCTTCACCCAAGGCCGTGTCTATACCTTCGAGAAGGTCGAGAAGATAGCTTTTGAAAAAGCGCTTTCGATCCATGGCTATGACTTCAAGGTGCTGTTGACTGGCGCGGTGCAGAGATCAGCTCAATAAGTGCCCTGATTTCAGGCTCATCGGGCTGCCATCGCCACAGCCACCTGTAATTGTCCTCCAGGTCAATCTCCAGAAAGTAGGTTATACCGTCGAGACCGATCTTGTTACTTTGCTCTGCCAGACCTTTGAACGTTGTCGAGTTGATTGTCTGCATGAGGCTTTGCATTTCATCGTCGCCCAAGGCGAAGGTTTGTTGCTGCCCGCTCTGGCCGGAACCAGGAAAAACCTTGGCCTGACCGCTTTTTAGGTTTACTTCATAGGCTGCAGAAACGGTTCCCATCGGTTGAATGACAAGCCGCAGAGTGTCTTTTGCGAGCGCTTTCCAGTTGTGGCTCTTCCCATAGGTACTTATAACTGCGAGTCCGGCCGGTTGCTTTTCTGCTGCAATGCGTGGAAAAAGCTGCGGTGTAGAAACTTCGGGCGCGGCAGCTGTCGAAAAGTTCTGTTTGGCGAAAGTGGCAATGCTGCCCCAGTAGGCTTTACTGAAGTTTCCGTTTTGCTGTTTCAGAAAAAATACGCCGGTGTCACCAGCTTTAAGACGCGGGTCGAAATCTTTGAGACCTCCTCTGGTGCTCAGAGTAAGCTTGATTGCAGAACTGGCGATTTCACCTTTAAGAACGGCATGAATTCTTATGGTAAGGTCGTCGAGATTGTCGTTGTTCTGCTCGACCACATCGATGACTTCGCCAAGAATGATTGCATCGGAGCTTTGCGGCAGCTCGCACAGAGGCAATTGAGCGATACTCGAGGCCCGGACAGGAACGACGATCAGCATTGTACAGAGCACCAGCAGAATTACCTTCGGCATCATTTCTCCTTGTTCATAAGCAGTCCTGTATTTGTGTTCACAGATGGTTCAGCTTAACTTTTGTAACATCAGAAACTATTATACAACCTGCCGGGTTTGTACCAAAGGTTTTTGCGGTATTAACCGATCGGCATTGAAAAAATCGCTTTATGCATTGACATCCCTGGCCGAAATACTTACAATGATTGAATCAAGGCATTCATCTACCCAATTTGTACCCTGTGCAAAATTGCTGCAGGCAGATTGTTGTCTGAATGCCGGCACTCGGGAAGCATCTATTCCCACGGCGGCTCGGGCTGTTTTCCGGGCGAAGAGTATGAAGTAACTGGAAAGGGGACAAGTAGTGAAAAAAATTATTGCGTTACTGGCTATGGTCGTTCTGATCAGTGGAGGGGCTTTTGCAGGTGAAATAGCTCTTGATGGTCAGGGTTGTGGTCTGAAAGTCGTCTCTCAGAAGGCGGCAGGCAGCAAACTGAATTTGCGCATGAAATGCGCCATTGACAAGCTCTACACCTACGATGCCGAAACACCCAAAGGTGATTTCACCGTTCTTTATTCGCCCAATTTCTATTTCGGCGGCGAATACGGCGCTCCCCAGCTGCCGGTAATCAATAAACTGATTCAGGTTCCCTTCGGCGCCAACCTCAAGGTCGAAGTCAAGAGCTACGACACCCGTGAATACAATCTGGCTGATTTCGGCGTTTCAGCTCCGGTTTTCCCCAGACAGCCTTCAGCGCCCAAAGATGGTTCCGAAGTTCCGTTTGTCTATGAAAAATCAGCCTACATCAGCAAGGGTTTCAATGGTGTTCAGATGACCTCTATTCAGGATGCCGGTGTAATGCGCCATATGCGCCTTGCCAACCTCACCATCGCTCCGGTTAAATATGACGCTACTGAAAACAAGATCGTTGTATACAACAACATCGATTTCGAAGTTGTCATGACCGACGCCGACATGGAAACCACCAAAGCCAAGCACGACGCTCTCTGGTCACCAGCCTT
Organism: uncultured bacterium; assembly: GCA_964585025.1. Classification (GTDB taxonomy): domain Bacteria; phylum Muiribacteriota; class Ozemobacteria; order Ozemobacterales; family Ozemobacteraceae; genus Rifleibacterium. The sequence goes on from CAZPCO010000053.1 coordinate 11,105, forward strand.
CGCCTGGATGGACAAGATGGTAACCGTTCCGAACGCTCTCAAATATGGCAAAAGAGCCAACAAACAGGGCTATGTAATCGTTTCTGACCCCGCCTTCAAGAAAGAAATCGAAACTTTTGCCGCCTATAAAACCGAAAAAGGTTATGCCGTAAAAGTCGTTTACACCGACCAGTTCGGCACTGGCGCCGCTATCACCAACAACCTCAAGACCTACCTGCATGGTCTTTACAACAATCCGACCGCCGATTTCCCGGCACCGAGTTATGTTCTCTTCGTCGGCGACCACGAACAGGTTCCGGCTTTCAAAGGCCAGACCGGTTCTCACATCACTGAACTCTATTATGTAGCCGTAACCCCGGGCGATTTCCTCCCCGAAATGCTCACCGGCCGCTTTTCAGCAAAAACTGTCGATCAGCTGATTCCGCAGATCGAAAAGACCATGGAATACGAAAAATTCCAGATGCCCGATCCTTCTTTCCTCGATGACGCAGTTCTGGTAGCCGGATGGGATGGCAGCTGGGCAAGAAGCCACGGCTGGCCCCACATCAACTATGCCACCAAGTATTTCTTCAACAAGGAACACGGTTTCAAGAACCTCTATGTTTCTCTGTCAGCCGGTTCTCAGATGAATACCGCCGCAATCGTGGCCGCCGTAGCCAAAGGCGTTTCATACGTCAACTACACTGCTCACGGTTCTGCCACTTCATGGGCTGACCCCAGCTTCAGCATCTCCAACATCGAAAAGCTTGGCAACAAGGGCAAATATCCCCTCGTAGTCGGCAACTGCTGTCTGACCAGCAAATTCGAAACTCCGACCTGCTTCGCCGAAGCATGGCTGAGAACCAAAGATGCCGGCGCTATCGGTTACATCGGCGGCACCAACAGCACCTATTGGGATGAAGATTTCTGGTGGGGCGTAGGTCTGCATTCGATCGTAAAACCCAATAATGATGGCGTTCCCCCGCTGAAAGAAAACACCGGCGTTGGCGCTCTCGACACCCTGTTCGAAACCAACGGTGGCATCAGCAATGCTGGTTTCATGGTTGCCGGTAATCTGGCCGTTGAAGCTTCTACTTCAAGCCGCAAACAGTATTACTGGGAAGTCTATCACCTCATGGGTGACCCCTCCCTGGTCACTTTCGTAGGCCACCCCAAAAAGTAATCTGAACCCTGTTCTATGAAAAATGCCGTGTCATAACGACACGGCATTTTTTTTTGCGAATATGACTTTGTGATGCTAACATTGTTGTACAGACAAATTTATTTTTTGCCTTGAAGCTCAAGAATAACCGAGAATGGAGTGACTTTTGGACAACGCCACCAGGATTATTTCATCTCTCTATACCCTCTGGGACAGCTATTTTGGTGATATGCAATTCACCCGCTTCGGGCCCGCTTTCGATCAGACTCTGCTTGCCACCCTTGTTTTCATCGTGGCATCTATCGTTCTGGGCTCATTGTTTCGCAAAGTGCGCCGCCGTGTCGAAGGTTTCAAAGACCGGTCTGATTTCAATCTGACAATTGGCGATCTGACGCTGGTGTCAGC